>NZ_SZYE01000280.1 GCF_005239125.1 Cellulomonas hominis
CGCCACCCGCGTCGCCCGCCCGTCCGCACCGCCCCGGCGCGTGTCGGACCGCGACGGCACACTGGGCCCATGGACGACAAGGCGACGCTGCACCAGTACCTGCGCGCCCGCGGGCCCCGCCCGGTACACGGCGTGCGCGACCGACGACGTGGCGGCCCGGCTCGCCGAGGTCGAGGAGCTGGTGGGCGACGGGCCGGCGTCCCGAGCGGCCAGGCACGGGCGCAGCGTCGGCACCGTGCTCGGACCGGGTGCGCCGGGTCGCCCCGCGGAGCTCCCGCCCGACGTCCCCGAGGTGCCGCCGGTGTTCGCGGTGCTCGCCGGCGGCGTCGTCGACCCCGCCGACGCCGTGACCGTCCGGGCCTGGCCCGTGCGGGTGGACGGGCGACCGGTGGCGGCCCTGACCGTGCACGGGCCGGCGCGGCTGGCGACGGCCGAGGTGCTGGCGGACGGCCAGGTGCTCGCCGACGCGCTCGGTCCGGCGCTCGTGGGGCCCGCGGTGGCGGGCGCGTCCGCGCGGGCGCGCCGGCACCGGGCGGTCGGCATGCTGGTGGCGCAGACCGGTCTCACCCCGGACGACGCGGCGGCGCTGCTCCGGGCCCGCGCCTGGGCGGAGGACGTGCCGGTCGCGGACCTGGAGGACGCGGTGCTCGCGCGGCGGGCGACGTTCGCGGACGGCGGCACCGGCGGCCCGCTGACCGCCTGACCGCCGCCCGCCCGGTCGCCGGTCCGCCCGCCGGCCGCCCGGATCCGCCCGGATCCGGCGCCCCGCGGGTCACCCGGCAGGGCTAATCGGCGCGAAGTGGGCACGATCTCGGGACGAATCGGGCATCTCGGCCCGATGTGGCGTGCCACGATGGGCGTGCGCGCCGGCAGCGCGCGACCGGTGCAGGGTCTCGGCGAGGAGTCCCGCACGTGCTGCCCAGGGGGACGGACGGACGATGGCTGAGGTGTGTGCGGTGTGGCCGGGCACGGAGCCCGCGCGCAGCGTGCTGGCGCTCCTGGACGACCTGGTGCGCCTGGTGTCGCGCCGGACGGGGAGCCCCGTGGAGGGCGCGGTGCACGCGCAGCGGCGCGGCGCGGACTGGCTGATCGCGTCGGCGGGTGACCGGCTGACCCGCACCGGCGCCGCCGCCGACGGCGCCGGTCCCTGGCGGGACGCGGTCGGCACCGGCGCCCCGCTGGTCCTGCCCGACCTGCGCGACGCCGCCGGGCCCGCCGCGGGGCCGTGGCGGGCGGCCGCGCTCCGCGCCGGCTTCCGCAGCGTCCTGGCGATCCCCGCGCCGCTCAACCGGGGCGGCACGGCCGCGCTGACGCTCTACCTGGACGAGCCCGGCCCCTGCGACCCCGAGGTGGTGCGACGGGCGTCGGGCTTCGCCGGGGAGATGGCGTCGCTGATCGAGCTGCACAGCACGATCCCCGCCCGCGACCCGGTGCTCCCGGAGGCGGAGGCCGCTCGGCTCACCCGGGCCTCCGTCGACCACGCCGTCGGGGTGCTCATGGAGGTGCGGGGCTGCGACGAGGACGAGGCGCGGCACGTGCTCGACGTGCTGCGCGCCTCGCAGGGCCGGACCCTGGAGGCCGTCGCGGCGTCGGTGGTGCGGCGGGCCGTCCGGCCCGGCGGGCGCGGGGGGCTCGGCGGCGGGGCCGCCAAGGCCGCGCGCCGCTCCTGAGCCCTCCTCCCGCCGGGCGTGCCGACGGCACGGCGACCCGGGACCGTCGGCCCACCCGCGCGCCCGGGCGCGCCCCTAGCGTGGCCCGCACGGGCGGGGCGGCGTCGCACCGCCGGCCGCGGGAGCCAGGGGAGGCAGCCATGCGCGCGCACGTCGTGTACGAGAGCATGTTCGGGAACAGCCACGCCGTCGCCGAGGCGGTGGCCGCCGGCCTGCGGGACGCGGCACCGGGCGCGGACGTCGAGGTGGTCAGCGTGCTCGCGGCGCCGGACGCGCTGAGCACCGACCTGGTCGTGGTCGGCGGCCCGACGCACGCGTTCTCGCTCAGCCGCCCCGAGACGCGGCGGAGCCGTGCGGACCACCTCGACGACCCCGAGGCCCGTCGCCGGGCGGAGGCCGAGCCCGACGCCGACAGCGGCCGCGGCGTGCGCGAGTGGCTCGAGGCCCTGGACACCGCGGAGGGCACCCCCGCCGCGGCCTACGACACGCGGGTGGACCGGCCCGTGCCGAAGCGCGCCTCGGCGGGCATGGCCAAGCGGCTGCGCCGGGCGGGCTGCCGGGTCGTGCTCCCGCCCGCGGGGTTCCACGTCGCCGGGATGCACGGGCCGCTCGTCGACGGCGAGCTGGACCGGGCGTCGGCGTGGGGGCGGGAGGTCGCCCGGGCGGCCGGCCTGACCGGGGCGGGCCACCCCGCCTGAGGGGGCGGGCCGCTCCGCCTGGCCCCACAGCTCCGTCCGAACGCGGCGGGCCACCTCGGCGGGGGCGCGGCTAGGCTGCCCGGGACGGCCCGCGGAGCGCGCGGGCGCGAGGCACGCGGGAGCGCAGCGGTGGCGGACGTGACGTCGACGGTGTTCTGGGTCAACGGGCGCCTGGTGCCCGAGGCGGAGGCGACGACCTCCGCCCGGGACCACGGGTTCGTGGTCGGCGACGGGGTGTTCGAGGCGGTCAAGATCGACCACGGGCGGCTGTTCGCGCTGTCCCGGCACGTCGCGCGGATGGCGCGGTCCGCGGCCGGCATCGGCCTGCCCGGCTTCGACCCGGAGCTCGTCCGGCGCGCGGCGCAGGAGGTGGTCGAGGCGAACGCCGACGTGCTGACCACCGGGTTCGACCTGCTGCGCGTCACCTTCACCGGCGGCCCCGGCATCCTGGGCAGCGGCCGGGTCGACGGGCCGCCGACGCTGGTGCTCGGCGTCACGCCCGGCCACGACCCGGACCCCGCGACGGGCGTGATCACCGTGCCGTTCCGCCGCAACGACGTGGGCGCGCTCACCGGCCTGAAGACGACCTCGTACGGCGAGAACGTGCTCGCGCTCGCCCGGGCGCACGCCGCCGGGGCCAGCGAGGCCGTGTTCGCGAACACCCGGGGGCAGCTGTGCGAGGGCACCGGCACCAACGTGTTCGTGGTACGTGACGGCGAGCTGCTCACCCCGCCGCTGTCCTCGGGCTGCCTCGCCGGGGTGACCCGCGCGCTCGTGCTGGAGTGGCACGGCGCGCGCGAGGTGGACCTGCCGTACGACGCGCTGACCACCTCGGACGAGGTGTTCCTGACCTCGACCGCCCGGGACGTGCAGGCGGTGGTCGCCGTCGACGGGGTGCCGGTGGGCGGGGGAGCGCCGGGCCCGGTGACGCGCGAGGTCGCCCGGGTGTTCGCCGCGCGCCAGCGCGAGCTCGTCGACCCCTGACCCCGGCCGGCCGCGTCAGACCCCGTGCAGGGCGGCGGCCAGGAGCGCCGCCCGCGCCGACACCGTCGGCAGCCGCACGTGCTCCGTCGCCGCGTGGGCGCCGCCGCCGCCGGGTCCGAACCCGTCGAGCGTCGGCAGACCCGCCGCCGCCGTGAGGTTCGTGTCCGCCGCCCCGGGAGCCGGCACGCCGGTGACCTGCTGCCCGACCCGCGAGATC
>NZ_SZYE01000281.1 GCF_005239125.1 Cellulomonas hominis
GTGCAGCGCCAGCGCGAGGCCCAGCGCGTCGAAGCCCGGGCCGAGGTTCGCGCTCGTCGCCGGGACGCGCACCCGCGCCCGGTCGGCTCGGGCGTCGTCGACGACGGCGGCCCACGCGGCGGTGCGCCGCAGCCCCACCCGGCTCATCGCGGCGGCGCCGAGCAGGCCGAGCGCCGTGGCCACCCACACGGGCGGGCCGAACCAGGGCTCGAGCGTGCGGCCCGCGACCAGCGCGCCCACGGCCACCGACAGCGCGGTGCGGCGCCACGAGAGCGCGGTCCGCTCGGGATCCGCGCCCGGAGGCGGGTCGGCGGCGGTCACCGGAGCAGGAGCCCGAGGAGCACGAGGACGCCGGCGACCGCCACGCCGGCCGCGAGCGGCCCGCTGAGCGCCGGCGCGGGCAGCGGCCGGCGCTCGCGCATCGCCCGCTCCACCCGCGCCCAGCCGAACCAGGCCTGCACCGGGGTGGCGATGCCCAGGGCGATGAGCAGCACGGCGGCGGTCAGCCGCAGGTGCGGCTCGAGGTGGAGGTCGAGCGCCTCCAGGGCGACGCCGCCGGCCAGCAGCGCGAGCCCGATGCGGACCCAGGACAGGAAGGTCTGCTCGTTGGAGAGCGAGAACCGCGCGTCGGGCTCGGAGCCGCGGCCGTAGACGAACCGGGGGAACCGGCGATCCGGGGGCGCGGTCACGCGGCGGCCCCCGGTCCCGCCGTGCCGGCCGGCGCCGGGCGCGCCCCGAACACCGCCGTCCCGACCCGGACGATCGTCGCGCCCTCGGCGACGGCGGCCTCCAGGTCGCGGCTCATGCCCATCGACAGCTCGACCGCGTCGGCGGTGCCGGCCTCACCGCTGCCGGCCACCTTGTCCCGCAGGTCGCGCAGCGCGGCGTACCCGGCGCGCACGGCCCGCTCGTCGGGGGTGTTGGCTCCCACGGTCATGAACCCGCGCAGCCGCAGCCGGGCGTGCCCGGCGACGGCCCGGACGACGTCGAGCGCGTCCTGCGGCGCGGCGCCGTGCTTCGTCGGCTCGCCCGAGACGTTGACCTGCACCAGCACGTCGAGCGTCCGGTCGGCGTCGGCGCAGCGGCGCGCGAGCCGCTCGGCCAGCGCCGTGGAGTCGACGCTCTGCACGCAGGTGGCCCAGCGCAGGGCGGCGTTGACCTTGTTGGACTGCAGCGGGCCGATGAGGTGCAGCTCGGGCCCGAGGTCGGCGAGGTCCGGCCCCTTGGCGACGAGCTCCTGGACCCGGTTCTCCCCGAGCAGCACCCGGCGTGCCGCGCCCGCGGTGGTGGCGGCGCCGGCGATGTCGGCGAGGACGGCGGCGCGCACGGTCGCGGCGTCCTGCGTCTTGGTGGCGAGCAGCAGCCGGACGGAGCCGGCCGGGCGGCCCGCGGCGGACTCGGCGGCCGCGATCCGGGAGCGGACGCGCGCGAGCCGCTCCGCCAGCTCGGTCGCCCCCGTGGTCATGTGCCCGACCCTAATCGCTCGCGGGCGGGGGACGGCGGTCGCCCGGGCGGTCAGGCGGGCCCGGGGTCGCCCGCCCCGGCGGCGTACCGCCCGGCCAGCTCCCGCGCCGCGGCGCGCAGCTCCGGCGGCCCGACGACGCGCAGCGGGACGTCGAACATCCCCAGCCACGCGGCCAGCCCGACCCAGGACCACGAGCCCGCGACGACCCGGCACCGGCCCGCGTCGAGCGGCTCGACCACGTCGGTCGGCCCGGCCCAGCGCGCGACCAGCGGGGCGGGCGCGTCCAGCACGGCCTCGCCGCGGCACGGCTGGGTCACGCCGGCGAACTGCTGCTGCAGGTACGCCGCGACGTCCGGGGCGGGCAGGTCCCGGCGCTCGAACCGCGGGCCGGTGGGCGTGCGCGGGTGCAGGCGGTCGACGCGGAACGTGCGCCAGTCGCGGCGGTCGAGGTCCCAGGCGACCAGGTACCAGCGGCGCCCGCGGGTCGCGAGGTGGTGCGGCTCGACCCGGCGCGGCGGGCCGTCCGGGGCGGGGTCGCCGTCGCCGGCGGGCGCGCGGTAGTCGAACCGCAGCACCTCCCGGGCGCGGATGGCCGCGCCGACCGCCATCAGCCGCTCGGTGTCCACGTGCTCCTCGGCCGGGTCGGCCGGCCGGCGCACCGCGGTGAGGTCGAGCCCCTCGACGCGGGCGCGCAGCCGCGCCGGGAGCACCTGGCGGAGCGTGGCGAGCGCCCGGGCCGCGGCCTCGTCCAGCCCGTCGACGCCGGTCGTGGCGGTCTGCAGCGCGACGGTGAGCGCGACCACCTGCTCGTCGTCGAGCATGAGCGGGGGCATGGCCGTCCCGGCCGCGAGGCGGTAGCCGCCGTCCGGGCCCTTGGTGGCGTGCACGGGGTAGCCGAGGGCGCGCAGCCGGTCGACGTCGCGGCGGACGGTGCGCGGGCTGACGCCGAGCCGGCCCGCCAGCACCTCGCCCGGCCAGTCGCGCCGGGTCTGCAGCAGGGAGAGCAGGGCGAGCAGCCGCGACGAGGGCGTCGCGGGGGCGTCGGCCGGGCCGGGGATCGCCGTCATGGGATCCAGTCTGCTCCGGGTAGCGGACAGGATCTGGCCGCTACCGCCGCCACGGTGGGCTCATGACGACAGGAGGGGAACCCGCCATGATCCGCACCAGGGGACTGACCAAGGACTTCACCGGGGGCAAGGGGCCGACCGTGCACGCCGTGCGCGGCCTCGACCTCGACATCGCTCCCGGCGAGCTCGTCGCGGTGCTCGGCCCGAACGGCGCCGGGAAGACCACCACCATCCGCATGCTCACCACGCTGATCGCGCCGACCGCGGGATCCGCCGAGGTCGCGGGGGCGGACGTCGCCCGCGACCCCGCGACCGTGCGCCGGCGGATCGGCTACGTCGGGCAGGGCAACGGCGCGGGCCACGCGCAGCGGGCGGTGGACGAGCTCGTCGTGCAGGGCACGATCTACGGCCTGGACCGCCGGGACGCGCGGCGCCGCGCCGCCGAGCTCATGGGCCAGCTCGACCTCGAGCCGCTCGCGCGCCGCAAGGTGTCCGACCTGTCCGGCGGCCAGCGCCGCCGGCTGGACGTGGCGCTCGGGCTCGTGCACGCGCCGCGGCTGCTGTTCCTCGACGAGCCGTCGACCGGCCTGGACCCGCACAACCGCGCGAACCTCTGGGAGCACATCCTGCGCCTGCGGGAGCGGCACGCGATGACCGTGGTGCTCACCACGCACTACCTGGACGAGGCCGACCAGATGGCCGAGCGGGTCGTGGTGGTCGACGAGGGCCGGGTGATCGCCGACGACACCGCCGCGGCGCTCAAGCACACGCTGGCGGGGGACCGGCTCGTGCTGGCCGCCGCGGACCCGGCGGACGCGCCCGCGCTCGCGGACCTCGCCGCCCGGGCGCCCGGCGCGCGCGGCGTCGAGGTCGAGGGGGCGGAGGTCCGCGCGCGGGTCGCC
>NZ_SZYE01000282.1 GCF_005239125.1 Cellulomonas hominis
CCGGGGGCGGGCGCGTCGACGGCGGCCGAGCAGCCGGCGAGGGCCAGCGCGACCGCGACCGCGAAAACCGCGGACCGGCGGGCGGCGCGGGGCAGGGTCGCGTGGGGGGCGGGGGGCTCGTGGTCGCGTCGGGGCATGCTCCGACGGTGCCGCCCGCGACCGGCCGGGCGCGTCGCCCCGGGGACCGACCGCGGCGGCCCGGCGTCCTCCCGCGGGCGGACGGGCGTCTGGTCCCGTCGTCCGACCCGGGAGCCGTGCCCGGCCGACCGGCGGGGCGGTCGGCCGCTCAGTCCCGCACGCGGGTCGCCCAGAACGCGACGGCGCCCGCCGCCGCCACGTTCAGCGAGTCCACGCCGCCCGCCATCGGGATCCGCACCGTGAGGTCCGCCGCGGCGATCGTCGCGGGCTTCAGGCCGTCGCCCTCCGCGCCCAGCACCAGCGCCAGCCGCTCCGGCGGGTCGGCCTCCAGCGCGTCCAGGCTCACCGAGTCGTCCGACAGCGCGAGCGCGGCCGTGACGAACCCCGCCGCCCGCAGCAGCTCGATCCCGCCGGGCCACGGGTCGACCCGGGTCCACGGGACCTGGAACACCGTGCCCATCGACACCCGCACGGACCGCCGGTACAGCGGGTCCGCGCACCGCGGGGTCACGAGCACCGCGTCCACCCCGATCGCGGCGGCCGACCGGAACGCCGCCCCGACGTTGGTGTGGTCGACGACGTCCTCCAGCACCGCGACCCGGCGCGCCCCGGCCAGGACGTCCGCCACGGCCGGCAGCGGCGGCCGGTGCATGGCCGCGAGCGCCCCGCGGTGCACGTGGAAGCCGGTGATCGCCTCCAGGACCGGGGGCTCGGCGACGTAGACGCGCACGGGCTCCCCGGCCGGGTCCCGCGCCTCCAGCATCGCCGTCAGGTCGGGCAGCCACCGCGGCGACACCAGCACGGACCGGGGCCGGTGCCCCGCGGCGAGCGCCCGGCCCAGCACCGTGGAGCTCTCCGCGATGTAGAGCCCCTTCTCGGGCTCGTGCCGCGAGCGCAGCGCCACGTCGGTCAGGGAGACGTAGTCGGCGAGCCGCTCGTCGTCGGGGTCGGTCAGGGGGACGATGTCGAGCGCGGGCACGCCCGACATCATCCCCCGGCGGCGCTCAGGCCAGGAACTCCAGCGCCGCGGCCACCAGCAGCCGGCGCCCCGCCGCGATCGTCGGCTCGTCGAGCGGCGCGAACTGGGCGGTGTGGTTGCCCGGGACGGCCGCCGAGAACCCCGACACGTAGCCGTCGGGGAACAGCGCGGGGTCCATGCCGCCCCAGAACCAGAACGCGTAGGGCACGGGGTCGCCGTCGTAGCGCCCCTTCGGCAGCCCGTACTCGGAGAAGTCCTCGGAGCCCATCAGCGGCTCGGCGGTCCGCACGGCGCCCGCGGGCATGACGGCCTGCTGCGCCGCCATCACCCGGTCGACCACCTCGGCGGTGTTCACGGTCGCGGGCGGGTTCTCCCGCATCGTGATCGTCGGCGGCTCGGGGCAGCCCGCGGCCGCGGCCTCGGCGCCGACGATCCGCTCGACGGCCGCCACGGCACGCGCCATCGACGCGTCCGACCGGGCGCGCAGGTTCACGGTGAAGGTCGCCGTGTCCGGGATGATGTTCGACTTCGTCCCGGCGTGGAACGTGCCGACGGTGACGACCAGCGGGTCCTCGGGGGAGGTCTCGCGCGACGCGATCGCCTGCAGCCGGGTGACGGCGTACGCCGCGGTGAGGATCGGGTCCACGGTGACGAACGGGCGGGAGCCGTGGCCGCCCCGCCCGTGGATCGTCACGTCCAGGGTCGCGGCCGCGGCCATGAGCAGACCGCGGGAGTGGTTGGCCACCCCGGCGGGCAGCGGGCCGACGTGCTGCCCGAGCGCGACGTCCGGCTTCGGGAACCGGGTGAACAGGCCGTCGGCGAGCATCGCGCTCGCGCCGGTCGCCGTCTCCTCCGCCGGCTGGCCGACCACCAGCAGCGTCCCGGACCACGCGTCGCGCGCGCCGGCGAGGGTGTCCACCGCCGCGGCCAGCGCCGTGACGTGCATGTCGTGGCCGCAGGCGTGCATCGTGGCGACCGTCTCCCCCGCTGGGTTCACGTCCGTGTGCCGGCTCTGGTAGGCCAGACCCGTCTCCTCCAGGACGGGCAGGCCGTCCATGTCGGCGCGGAGCATGACCACGGGGCCGTCGCCGTTGCGCAGCACGCCGACGACCCCGGTCCCGCCGACGCCCTCGGCGACCTCGAGCCCGGCGGCGCGCAGCTCGGCCGCGAGCGCCGCGGCGGTGCGGTGCTCCCGCCCGGACAGCTCGGGGTGCGCGTGCAGGTCCCGGTACAGGTCCCGCCAGTGCGCGTCGCGGGTGTCCGCGGCGCCCAGCACGCGGGCGGCGCGCGTGCGGTCGGCGGTCGGGGCGGTGTCCAGGGCCATGCGGCGGGGTCCCTTCGGGTGCGGTCGGCGGTCCTGCCGCACGCTACCCCGCGCCGGACGGCCCCCGACCTGCACCGGCGCGCGCCGCCCTTGCCCTGCGCACCCGCGGGGGGCCACCATCGGCCCATGCGGTACGGGGTCCTGGGGCCCGTGGAGCTCGTGACCGCGGAGGGGGCCGAACCTGTCCGCGGTTCGCGCCAGCGCGCTCTGCTCGCGGTGCTGCTCGCGCACCGGGGCGCGCTCGTCCCGCGGGAGCGGCTCATCGCCGCGCTGTGGCCCGCCGGGCCGCCGCCCAGCTCCGAGCACACCCTGCACAGCCACGCGTCGCGGATCCGCGCGCTGGTGGGTGCCGACCTGCGTGCGGTGCCGGGCGGGTACCGCCTCGACCCGCAGGACCTGGACGCCGACCGCTTCGACCGCGCCGTGCGGGCCGTCACCCGCGGCGGTGCCGCCCGCGGGCGGCCGGACGCCCGGGACTCCCCCGCGCACGCCGCCGAGGTGCTGGCCGAGGCGCTCGCCCTGTGGCGCGGCCCGGCGTTCGGGTCCGAGGCCGACCTGCCGGAGGTGCAGGCCGAGGCGGAGCGGCTGGAGACCGCCCGCCGGAGCGCGCACGAGGCGCTCGCCCGCGCCCTCGTCGGCACGGACCCGGAGCGCGCCGCGGAGGCGGCGGAGCGGGCGCTGGACGGCGACCCGTACCGCGAGGGGGCGTGGGCTCTGCTCGTGCGGGCGCGCACCGCCGAGGGACGCCCCGGCGAGGCGGTGCTGGCCTACCTCCGGGCGGCCGCGGCGCTCGACGAGATCGGGCTGCTGCCCTCGCAGGAGCTCCGGGCGGCCCACGCGGGGGCGCTGGCCGCGGGGCGGCCGCCGGAACCCGTCGGCACCCGGCCGGGAGCGCCCCGGACCGACGGGCGTGCGGGCGCACCCGCCGG
>NZ_SZYE01000283.1 GCF_005239125.1 Cellulomonas hominis
GGTGGGACGTGACCTTCATGTTCCTGATCGGCTGCTGCGTGGCCACGATCGCGCTGCTGGTCGTGGTGAACCGCGACGAGAAGCGCCTGCTGGCGAGCCACGCCACGCGGTCGGACGCGCGACCGGCGGACGACGACGGCGACGGAACGGCCTGACGCCCCGCCGCACGGTCCGCTGCGGCCGGACGACCGCCGCGGACCGTGCTTCGGTGGCAGGATCGGGCCATGGACCCGCGCGCCGGAACCCCTGCCCAGCCGTCCGACCTCGTGGACGTCGACGCCATGCTCGCCGCCTACCACGACCGCCGCCCCGACCTGGAGGACCCCGCGCAGCGCGTGGTGTTCGGCACCAGCGGTCACCGCGGCTCGAGCCTCGACGGCGCCTTCAACGAGGCGCACATCGTCGCGATCACCGCCGCGATCGTCGAGTACCGCCGCAACCAGGGCACCGACGGGCCCCTGTTCATCGGCCGCGACACCCACGGCCTGTCCGAGCCGGCCTGGCGGACCGCGCTGGAGGTGCTGGCCGCCGCCGGCGTCGAGGTGCGGGTGGACGCCCGCGACTCGTGGACCCCGACCCCCGCCGTGTCGCACGCGATCCTGCTGCACAACGGCGCGGCGACCTCCGAGGGCGTGCGCGCCACCGGCCCCGGCCTCGCCGACGGCATCGTCGTGACCCCGTCGCACAACCCGCCCCGCGACGGCGGCTTCAAGTACAACCCGCCGCACGGCGGCCCCGCCGGGTCCGAGGCCACCTCGTGGATCGCCGACCGCGCGAACGAGCTGCTCGCGAGCGGCGTGGACCGGGTGCCGCGCGTCGGCGTGGACGCCGCCCTCGCCGCGGACACCACCCGCAAGCACGACTTCCTCGGCGCGTACGTCGACGACCTCGCGCACGTGCTCGACCTGGACGCGATCCGGTCGGCGGGCGTGCGGATCGGCGCGGACCCGCTCGGCGGCGCGTCCGTCGAGTACTGGGGCGCGATCGCCGAGCGGTACGGCCTGGACCTGACGGTCGTGAACCCGCGGGTCGACCCGCAGTGGTCGTTCATGACCCTCGACTGGGACGGCAAGATCCGGATGGACTGCTCGTCGCCGTCGGCGATGGCCTCCCTCGTGCACGCGATGGCGGGCGACTCGCCGTTCGACATCGCCACCGGCAACGACGCGGACTCCGACCGGCACGGCATCGTCACGCCGGACGCCGGCCTGATGAACCCGAACCACTACCTGGCCGTCGCCATCGGCTACCTCTACGCCGGCGCGCGCCCGGGCTGGCCCGCGGACGCCGCGATCGGCAAGACCCTGGTGTCGTCCTCCCTGATCGACCGGGTGGCGGGCAGCCTCGGCCGGCGGCTGCTCGAGGTGCCGGTCGGGTTCAAGTGGTTCGTCCCCGGCCTGCTCGACGGCTCGGTCGGCTTCGGCGGCGAGGAGTCCGCGGGCGCCTCGTTCCTCCGCAAGGACGGCAGCGTCTGGACCACCGACAAGGACGGCATCATCCTGGCGCTGCTCGCCTCGGAGATCCTCGCCACCACCGGGAAGTCGCCGTCGCAGCACCACGCGGACCTGGTCGCCGGGTTCGGGGAGTCCTGGTACGCCCGGGTCGACGCCCCGGCGACGCTGGAGCAGAAGGCCACCCTCGGGAAGCTGTCGCCGGAGCAGGTCACCGCGACCACGCTCGCCGGCGAGGAGATCACCGCGAAGCTCACCTCCGCGCCGGGCAACGACGCGCCCATCGGCGGTCTCAAGGTGACCACCGAGAACGCCTGGTTCGCCGCCCGGCCGTCCGGGACGGAGAACGTCTACAAGATCTACGCCGAGTCGTTCGTCAGCCCCGAGCACCTCGCGCAGGTGCAGGAGGCCGCGAAGGACGTCGTCTCCGACGCCCTCGGCGGTTGACCGGCGCGCCGGCCCCGCCCCGCGAGGGGCCGGGCCGGCGCACCGACGGGTGGACGCGTCCGCGACCCGGCGTCAGGCCGTGGCCACCGGGAGGCAGACCCGGGTGACCCAGGCCGACGGGTCGGGCTCGGTCACCGGGCCGACCACGTACACGTTGCGCATCGGGCCGGCGACCCGCAGGCCGCGCGACGCGATCCACGCGCCGAGCTCGGCCATGACCGCGCCGACGCCCTCGTACGGGCCGTGCAGCTCGCCGACCGCGGCGTCGACCGCCGGCTCCTCGACGTACCGCACGCCGTCGACCTCCGGGAACGGCGCGGCGACGTCCAGCTGGACCTCCACGTCGGCGTCCTGCTCGACGAAGCCCTCGTCGTGGAACACCGCGACGGCGGCGGCGTCCGGTGCCGGGGCCGCCCCCGCGGCGGCGAGCGCGGCCCCGAGCCGCTGCCAGAGCAGCCCCTCGTCGCCGTAGGTCGGGATGACGCCCCGGAGCGACGCGACGCGACGCGCGGGCAGGGTGGTGCGGGTGACGGTGGTGGACATGACAGGTCCTTCCAGATGGGCGAGGAATCGGTCGATGTCCGCGAGCCGGCCCTCCGCCACGGCGATCTCCGCCTGCGCGGCGCGCCGCCGCTCGAGCAGCACCGCCCGCAGGCGCGCCTCGTCGTCGAACGGGGCGCACGCCGCGAGGTCGGGGACGCCCACCCCGGCGTCGCGCAGCGCACGGACGCGTCCGGCGGTGCGCAGCAGCGCGGGGTGGTAGCTCCGGTACCCGCTGAACGGGTCGACCCGGGTGGGCGGGAGCACGCCGTGCTCGTCGTAGTGCC
Organism: Cellulomonas hominis; assembly: GCF_005239125.1. Lineage (GTDB taxonomy): Bacteria > Actinomycetota > Actinomycetes > Actinomycetales > Cellulomonadaceae > Cellulomonas > Cellulomonas hominis_A. Next base: position 2,726 of record NZ_SZYE01000283.1, read on the forward strand.
GCAGCATGCGGATGCTGAGCATCGACAGGCGGGAGAACTCGCCGATCGTGAGGAGCCGGTCGTCGGACATGTCCACGACCCCACACCCTGCCACCGTGAGAGGGTCCAGCCCTTCGGCGCGCGGCGGCGCCCGGACGCGCCTAGCGTGGCCCGACCAGGCCGTACAGCGAAGGAGCAGTGATGAGCGAGGACGTCACGCCGTTCCCCGAGGACTCCCCCGACGCCCTGACCGAGCCGGACGTGGACGAGATCCGCGACGACGAGGTCTCGGACGACGAGGCCGCCCGGTCGATGCCGGACGCCAGCCCGTCCGACCAGGACCCGGGCTCGTACCTCAACCCCTGAGACCGCCCGCCGCGCCGAGCCTCAGTGACGACTCGGCGCGGCGGCGCGACAGCAGCGCGAGCACCAGGGCGAGCGGCGCGAGCGACTCCGCGCCTGCCACCGCCCGCTCGGCGAGCCCCTCGACCCCGCCGCCCCGGGCGGCCTCCGCGACGAACCACCCCAGGAGCCCGAGCAGCACCGCCGTCGCCGGCACCAGCACCGCCGGCCGCAGCGGGACCGGGCCGGGACCCCCGGCGCGGGCCGGGCACCGCGCGCGTCCTACGCTTGCGCGATGGCCCACCTGCTCGGCGGCGAAGCGCTGCACCTGTCCTTCCCGACCAAGAACGTCTTCGACGC
>NZ_SZYE01000284.1 GCF_005239125.1 Cellulomonas hominis
CCGCGGGCAGGGCGGCGGCGCGGACGCCGAGCGCCGGAACGCCGCCGGGCGCCAGCGGCCCGCGTCCCGCCAGGGCGGGGGACCGCGCGAGCGCACCAGCGCGGCGCCCTCCGCCCGTCGCCGGTCGTCCGACCCCGCGCGCACCGCGGCGTTCGACGTGCTCCGCACCGTCGCGGAGTCCGACGCCTACGCCAACCTCGTCCTGCCCCCGCTGCTGCGCGAGCGCGGCATCCGCGGGCGGGACGCGGGCTTCGCGACCGAGCTCGCCTACGGCACGCTGCGCCTGCGCGGCCGGTACGACGCGGTGCTCGCGCAGTGCACCGGGCGGACGCTCGACCAGGTGGACCCCCCGGTGCTCGACGCCCTGCGCCTCGGCGCGCACCAGCTGCTCGGCATGCGCGTGCCGCCGCACGCGGCCGTGTCGGAGACCGTCGGGCTCGTCCGCGAGCAGATCGGCGCCGGGCCCGCGCAGTTCGTCAACGCCGTCCTGCGGGCGGTGTCCCGGGAGCCGCTGGACGTGTGGCTGGAGCGGATCGGGGACGCCGCGGACCCGGCCGGCTCCGACGCCGTCGCGCGGCTGTCGGCCGTCGACAGCCACCCGGCGTGGGTCACCCGCGCGCTCCGCGAGGCGCTGGTCGGCCACGGCCGCGCCGCCGACGAGCTCGGGTCGCTGCTCGCGGCGGACAACGAGGCGCCGCGGGTGTCGCTGGTCGCGCGGCCGGGGCTGCTCGACCGGGACGACCTGCTCACCGCCGCCGGTCCCGACGCCGCGCCCGGCCGGTGGTCGCCGACCGCGGTGACCCTCGCGGGTGGCGGCGACCCGGCCGGGCTGTCCGCCGTGCGGGCCGGCCGGGCCGGCGTCCAGGACGAGGGCAGCCAGCTCGTCGCCCTCGCCCTGGCGGACGCGCCGCTCGACGGCCCGGACGACCGGTGGCTCGACCTGTGCGCCGGCCCCGGCGGCAAGGCCGCCCTGCTGGCCGCGCTCGCCGCGGAGCGCGGCGCGCGGCTCGTGGCGAACGAGGTGCAGCCGCACCGCGCCCGGCTCGTGCGGCAGGCGGTCGCCGCCGTGCCGGACGGCGCGGTGGAGGACGTGCGGGTCGGGGACGGCCGTGAGGTCGGCGACGCCGAGCCCGGCGCCTACGACCGCGTGCTGCTCGACGCGCCGTGCACGGGCCTGGGCGCCCTCCGCCGCCGCCCGGAGTCCCGCTGGCGGCGCACGCCGTCCGACCTGGCCCAGCTCACCGCGCTGCAGCGCGACCTGCTGGGGTCCGCGCTGCGCGCCGTGCGGGTCGGCGGTGTCGTCGCCTACGTGACCTGCTCGCCGGTGCTGGCGGAGACGCAGCTGGCGGTCGTCGACGCGACCCGGGCCGCGCGGAAGGCCGGGCTGGACGTCGAGGTGCTCGACGCGCCGGCCGTGCTGCACGGCATCGCCCCGGGGCTCGACCTGCCCGCGCGTCCGGACGCCCAGCTCTGGCCGCACGCGCACGGGACCGACGCGATGCACCTGACGCTCCTGCGCCGCACGGCCTGAGGGTCGCGCGCCCGGGCCCCGCGAGCGCCGCGCCCGCGGGGCCGCGGCGCGCCCGGCGGCCGCCCGCGAGCGCCGATACCCTGGGTCCGTGCACGCGCAGATCAGCCCCAGCATCCTGTCCGCCGACTTCGCCAACCTCGAGCGCGACCTGCACCGGATCAGCCGGGCGGACTGGGCGCACGTGGACGTCATGGACAACCACTTCGTGCCCAACCTGACGCTCGGCCTGCCCGTCGTGCGGCGGATCATCGAGGTGTCGCCGGTCCCGGTCGACGTGCACCTCATGATCGAGGCCGCGGACCGCTGGGCCGTCGACTACGCGCACGCCGGCGCCGCCTCGGTCACCTTCCACGCCGAGGCCGCCCAGGCCGCCGTGCGGCTCGCGCGGGAGATCCGCGCGGCCGGCGCCCGCGCCAGCATCGCGCTGCGCCCCGCCTCGCCGGTCGAGCCGCTGCTCGACCTGCTCCCGGAGTTCGACATGGTGCTCGTCATGACGGTCGAGCCGGGCTTCGGCGGCCAGGCGTTCATCGAGGGCACCCTGCCGAAGATCCGCCGGCTGCGCGCCGCGATCGACGAGCAGGGCGCCGGCACCTGGATCCAGGTCGACGGCGGGGTCTCGCGGAGCACGGTCGAGACCGTGGCCGCCGCGGGCGCGAACGTGTTCGTCGCCGGGTCCGCCGTGTACGGCGCCGACGACCCGAACGCGGAGATCGACGCCCTGCGCGGGCTCGCGGACGAGGCGCTCGCCCGGCGCTGACCGCCCGGGGTCACGGCCGTCCACGTCGCGCCGGCGCGTCCGGGCGGGAATGCCACGTGTGGCATCATCGTTCGGAAGAACACACACACGTGCTCCGGGGTCGGTGAAAGTCCGAGCCGGCGGTGACAGTCCGCGACCCGCAGACGCCTCACGGCGCGAGCGGTTGACCTGGTGGAACTCCAGGACCGACGGTGAAAGTCCGGATGGGAGGAGTCGTGGCGGCGTGCTCGGCGTGAGCCGGGTGCGCCGTGGACGTCGTGCACCCGCGCGCCGCCCGCACCCCGGAGACCTGTCGGTCGAGGGGAGCGGGAGTGGCAGCGGGGACGGTGGTCGAGCCGACCGGGGTCGAGCGGGACGCGATGACGCGCGCCCTCGACCTCGCGCGCCGCGGACCGGCGCACGGGCCCAACCCCCGCGTCGGCTGCGTGCTGCTGGCGCCCCCCGGTCCCGTCCCGGGTGCCCGCGTCCTCGGCGAGGGCTGGCACCGCGGTGCGGGCACCCCGCACGCCGAGGTCGCCGCGCTCGCCGACGCCCGGGCGCGCGGCGCGGACGTCCGCGGGGCGACCGCCGTCGTCACCCTCGAGCCCTGCGACCACACCGGCCGGACCGGCCCGTGCTCCGTCGCGCTGCTGGAGGCCGGCGTCGCGCGCGTCGTCGTCGCCGTCCCGGACCCGAACCCCGCCGCGGCCGGGGGCGCCGGCCGGCTGCGCGCCGCGGGAGTCGAGGTGGTCCTGGGCGTCGAGGAGGCCGCCGGCCGCGAGCTGCTCGGGCCGTGGCTGCACGCGGTGTCGCAGGGCCGGCCGCACGTCACGCTGAAGCTCGCCGCGACGCTCGACGGCCGGGTGGCCGCGGCCGACGGCTCGAGCCGGTGGATCACCTCCCCGGAGTCCCGGGCGCACGCCCACGCCCTGCGCGCCGAGGTCGACGCGCTCGTGGTCGGCACCGGCACCGCGCTGGCGGACGACCCCGCGCTCACCGCGCGCGCCGCGGACGGCGCGCTCGCCGCGCACCAGCCGCTGCGGGTCGTCGTCGGCACCCGC
>NZ_SZYE01000285.1 GCF_005239125.1 Cellulomonas hominis
GATCCCGGGTCGGCCGCTCATCCGCTGCGGGTGAGGCCGGGCGGCGGGACCCGCGGCCACGGTGGGCGCGAGCGGTGCCGTGCGTCCGGCCGGCGCCCGGGACGGGGGAGCGCGATGGCCGGGACAGCGGGGCAGCCGGCGACCGTGCTCGTGGTCGGTGCCGGTCCGGTCGGGCTGACCGCCGCGTGCGAGCTGGCGCGGCAGGGCGCACGGGTCCGGGTGGTCGAGGCGATGCCGGAGCCCACGACGCAGTCCCGCGCGGTCGTCGTGCACGCCCGCACCCAGGAGCACCTGGCGGCGATGGGCGTCCTGGACGAGCTGACCGCCCGGGCTGTCGAGATCACGGCCGTCGAGGTCCGTTCCGGCCCCGCCGGCACCCTCCGGCTGCGGGCGCCCACCACCGGCATCGACTCCCGCTACCCGCGGGCGCTCGACACCCCGCAGCCGGCGACCGAGGCCGTGCTCGCCGCCCTGGCCGCGCGGCTCGGCGTGGCCGTCGAGCGCGGCGTCACCCTGACCGACCTCGCGCAGGACCGGGACGGCGTGGACGTCACGCTGGCGTCCGCGGCGGGGACGGCACGCCAGCGCGTCGGCTGGGTGGTCGGCGCCGACGGCGGGCGCAGCCGGGTGCGGGCCGCCGTCGGCGAGCGGATCGAGGGCGTGCCCGACGGCGAGCACTTCCTGTTCGCCGACGTCGCCGCGGCGACCACGCTCCCGACGGACACGATCCGGCTGTTCGCCGGACCGGACGGGGTCTCGGGGGCGTTCCCGATGCCCGACGGGCGGACCCGGTTCCTGCTGCAGGTCCCGCCGCCGGGGCCGGTGGCCCGGCCGACGCTGGACGAGGTGCAGCGGCTCGTCGACGACCGCATGGGGGAGCACTGGCGGCTGAGCGACCCGCGCTGGCTCGTCGGGTTCGAGGTGCACCACGGCCAGGTCGAGCGGTACCGGCACGGCCGGGTGCTGCTCGCCGGCGACGCGGCGCACGTCCACAGCCCGGCGGGTGGACAGGGGATGAACACCGGCATGCAGGACGCGGTCAACCTCGCCTGGAAGCTCGCGCTGGTGAGCACCGGGCGAGCCGCGGACGCCCTGCTCGACAGCTATCACGCGGAGCGGCACCCGGTCGGGGCCGCCGTCGTCCGGCAGACCACCCGCCTGACGCACGCGGTCGCGACGCAGGGTCCCCGCGGGCATCTGCGGGACGCCGGCCTGCTGCTGCTGGGCCACCTGCCCGCCGTCGGGGACGCGGTCGCGGCCGGCCTCGCGGAGGTGCGGCTGCGGTACCGCGGCAGCCCGGTCGTGGGCGGCGGCGACGGCGTGCGCGGTGCCTGCCCCGGTGACCACGCGCCCGACCCGCCGGGGCTGACCGACGCGGGCGGCTCCCCGCTGCGGGTCGGTGACCTGCTCCGCCGGCCCGGGCACCTGCTGCTGACCACCTGCCTGTCCCGGACGTCGCACGACCGGCTGCGCGCGGTGCTGGGCGGGCTCGGCACGGTCGTCCCGGTGCTGCCGGCGCCGCCACGGCCCGGGCCGCGGGACGGCCCGGTGCTGGTCGACCCCGGGGGTGCCGTCGCCGCCCGGTACGGGATCGGGCACGACGGGGCCGCACTGGTCCGGCCGGACGGGTACCTGGGTTACCTGTCGGCACGCACCGACCCGGTGGCCGTCGCACGGCACCTGGCGGACCGGGAGCACGTGCTCGCGGTCGGCGCGGGCTGAGCGGCCCTCACCAGCAGAGGCAGAACGGGTGCCCGGACGGGTCCGCGTACACCTGGAACCCCTCCGGCGCGCCCGGGTCCTCCGCCGGCTTCAGCAGCTCCGCGCCCAGCGCCGTGACGTGCGCGTGCGCCTCCGCGAGGTCCTCGACGTAGAGGTCGAGGTGGATCTGCTGCTGCTCGCCGTCCGGCCAGTCGGGTCGGACGTGGTCCGGCGCGAGCTGGAACCCCATCCGCGGCTCGCCGTCGACGGAGAGCATGTGCCAGTCGTCCTCCCGCTCCACCGTCCCGCCCAGGACACCGGCCCAGAACGCGCTCTCCGTCGTGAGGTCCGCCGTGTCGAACACCGTCACCTGATGCCTGATCCGCATGACCCGATGCTGGCACCGGCCACCGACACCCGCCCGGCGGCCTGGGCGTCGGGGCGAACGACCGGGGTGCGCGGTCGAGGGTGCCGGGGGACCGGGCCGGGGTCGGGGGACGGGGGTGCTGCCGAGTCCTCGGACTAGAACGGTGGCGGTGCGTCGTGGGGGTCGGTGGTGGCGTCGTGGGTCCGGCCGGTGCCGGGTCGGACCAGGTACCGGTGGCCCGCGGGGGTGATCCACTCGAACAGCCCGGGTTGGATCTGGCGCAGCCGGAAGCCGCCGTCGGTCTTCAGGCGGTGGTGGCGGTGGCACAGGGGCCCGAGGTTGTCGGCGTCGGTGCTGCCGAGGGGTTGATCGGGTGGGTCGCCGGGTTGTCGGTGGTATTCGATGGTGTGGTCCAGGTCGGCGCGCCGGGCCGGGAAGGTGCACCCGGGCGCGACGCAGGTCTTGTCCCGGGTGCGGACGAACTCGGCCAGCCCGGCGGGTGGTCGGTACCGCTCGCGCCCCACGTCCAGGACCTGGTCGGTGACCGGGTCGGTGACCACCCGCCGCCAGACCCCGCCGTCAGCCAGTGCCCTGGCGCGGACGGCGTCGATGGGGCCGTACCCGTCGAGGTCGGCGGGGTTGTCGTCCAGGCCCAGGAGGGTGGAGGCGGCGATGGTGACCCGCACCTCGGCGCCGGGTCGGCCGGCGCAGCGCCCGCAACCCCGCCGGGCGGTGGTCGTCGCGGTCTCGGTCGACTTGGTGCGGGACGCCGGCTCGGTCGGCGAGGTGGTGGTCGACGGCGCGGGACGCGGGGAAGGCAGTGGGGCGGTCCCGGCGGGAGGCGGGGCAGGCGGTGGGTCGGTCTCGGCGGGAGGCGGGGCAGGCGGTGGGTCGGTCTCGGCGGGAGCGTCAGGTGCGGAACCGGGGAGGGGTGTCGCTGACGGCTCGCTGACCGGGACGATGGTGGCGGTCGGGATCGGTTCGACCGGGCGCGGGTGCACCGGCTGACGTCGGGTGGTGGTCACGAGCCAGTCCGCCCCGCGGCGCGGGGTCGGCAGCACGGGTGGGGGTGGGTCGAGGTGGACCTCGAACGCGGGACCGTCGGACTCGGGCACGTCGCCGACCACGAGGTCGCGCAGGCCGTCGGCGCGCAGCTGGTCCAGGGTCCGGGGGTCCCCGAGTGCCTTGGCTGCGCGGGCGGTGTGGTCCAGGACCCCGTCGACGC
>NZ_SZYE01000286.1 GCF_005239125.1 Cellulomonas hominis
CGGGGCCGCCGCGCCCGACGGTGGTGCCGCCGCCCCCGCGTGGACCCCGTACCGCGGCGGGCCGGCGTTCCTCGCCCACCTCGCTGCCGGCGGCTCTCCGCGTGCGGCGTGGTCGGCCCTGCCCGGCCCGGCGGGGGAGCGCTGGCCGGACGGCGTCGCCCAGGCTGCCCGGGCCACGTTGGCGAGCGGCCGGGGGGCGCTGGTGGTCGTGCCGGACGCCCGGGACGTCGACCGGGTGTGCGCCGCGCTGGTCGCGGCGGGCGTGCCCGCGTGGACCCCCGACGGCACCGACGCCAGCCACGTCCGGCTGATGGCCGACGACGGCCCCGCGCGCCGGTACCGCGCCTTCCTCGCCGCGCTGCGCGGGCACGCCCGGGTGGTCGTCGGCACGCGTGCCGCCGCGTTCGCCCCCGTGCGGGACCTGGGGCTCGCGGTGTGCTGGGACGACGGCGACGACCTGCACGCCGAGCCGCGCGCGCCGTACCCGCACGTCCGCGAGGTGCTCGGCCTGCGCGTCGAGCTCGAGGGCTGCGGCCTGCTGCTGGCCGCGCACGCCCGGTCCACCGAGGTGCAGGCGCTCGTCGCCTCCGGCTGGGTCCGGGCGGTCGCCGCGGACCGGGACGTGGTCCGCGCGCGGACCCCGCGGGTCCGGGCGCTGACCAGCGTCGAGCTCGCCCGGGAGGGCGCCGCCGCGGCCGCCCGGCTCCCCGGCGAGGCCTGGCGGACGATCCGCGACCGGCTCGCGGACGGGCCGGTGCTCGTCCAGGTGCCGCGGGCCGGCTACCTGCCCGCGGTCGCGTGCGCGCGGTGCCGCGAGATCGCCCGGTGCACGCACTGCCACGGGCCGCTGGCGCTCACCTCGGGCGACGGCACCGCGCAGTGCCGGTGGTGCGGGCGGCTGGCGATCCAGTGGCGGTGCGAGGCCTGCGGCAACGGCACGTTCCGGTCCGTCGCCGTCGGCTCGGACCGGACCGCCGAGGAGCTCGGGCGCGCGTTCCCGGGTGTGACGGTGCGGCACTCCGGTGCCCGGTCGGGCGTGCTCGCCGAGGTGCCCGACCGGCCCGCACTCGTGGTGTCGACCATCGGCGCCGAGCCCGTCGCCCCTGCCGGCTACGCCGCGGCCGTGCTGCTGGACGCCGCCGTGACCACGGGGTCGACGTCGCTGCGTGCCACCGAGGACGCGGTGCGCCGGTGGATGGCCGCGGCCGCGCTGGTCCGGTCGTCCCGGGACGGGGGCGTCGTGCTGCTCGTCGGCGACGGCGCGGAGCGGCCCACCCAGGCGCTCGTGCGCTGGGACCCGGTGGGCCTCGCGGAGCGCGAGCTCGCCGAGCGCGAGGAGGTGCGGCTGCCGCCGGTCGTCCGGGTCGCCGAGCTGGTCGGCACCCGGGAGGTCGTCGCCGCCGTGCTGGCCCGCGTCGAGCTGCCCGAGGGCTCCGACGTGCTCGGGCCGGTCCCGCAGCCCGAGCCGCTCGCACCGGGGGGCGCGGCCGTGCAGGAGTCCCTCGACCCGCCCGTGCGCACCCTCGTCCGGGTGCCCGTCGCGCACGGCCGGGCCCTCGCGCGGTCGCTGGCCGCGTCCCTCGCCGTGCGCAGCGCACGCCGGGAGGGCGGGACGGTCCGCGTGCGGCTCGACCCGGAGGAGATGCTGTGACGGCCGAGCCCGTCGAGGCCGTCGTGTTCGACCTCGGGAACGTCCTGGTGCGCTGGGAGGCCGAGCGCGCCTTCGACGGCGTGCTGACCGACGCCGAGGTCGAGCGGTTCCTCGCCGACGTCGACTTCCCGGCGCTCAACCTCCGGCAGGACGCCGGGCGGTCGTGGCGGGAGGCGCGCGAGGAGGTCGCCCGCACCCACCCCGAGCACGCGGCGACGGTCGACCTGTACGTCGAGCGGTTCGCGCACGCCCTGCCGGGGCCGGTGCCGGGCAGCGCCGAGGTGGTGGACGACCTGCGGGCCGCGGGCGTCCGGGTGCTGGGGCTCACCAACTGGTCCGCGGAGACCTACCACCACGGGGAGCGGGTCGCGCCCGTGATCGGCCGGCTCGAGGACGTCGTCGTCTCGGGGCGGGAGGGCGTGGTCAAGCCGGACCCGCGGATCTTCGACCTGCTCGCGGCACGGCACGGGCTGGACCCCGCGCGGACGGTGTTCGTCGACGACAGCCCGGTCAACGTCGCCGGGGCGGCGGCCCTGGGGTACCAGGCGGTGCTGTTCACCGGGGCCGCGGCGCTGCGGGCCGACCTGGTCGCGCGGGGAGCGCTGCCGGGCTGACCGTGGCGCGGCGCCGCCCGGCACTAGGATCGGTGCCCATGCGCCTGCTCTTCGCCGGGACGCCCGCGGTGGCGCTGCCCTCGCTGGACGCCCTGCTCGCCTCCCGACACGAGGTCGTCGCCGTCCTCACCCGCCCCGACGCCCGGGCCGGCCGCGGCCGGACGCTCACCCCGAGCCCGGTCAAGGAGCGCGCCCTCGAGGCGGGCCTGGAGGTGCTGACCCCGGCGACGCTCAAGGACCCCGAGGTGCAGGCGCGGATCGCGGAGATCGCGCCGGACGCCGCGCCCGTCGTGGCGTACGGGAACCTGGTGCCGCCCGCCGTCCTCGGCCTGCCGCGGCACGGCTGGGTCAACCTGCACTTCTCGGTGCTGCCCGCCTGGCGCGGCGCCGCGCCCGTGCAGCACGCGATCATCGCCGGCGACGAGGTCACCGGCGCGTCGACGTTCCTGCTGGAGGCCGGGCTCGACACGGGTCCCGTGCTGGGCACGCTCACCGAGACGATCCGGCCGCTCGACACGTCCGGGGACCTGCTCGGCCGGCTCGCCGACGCCGGCTCGGACCTCCTCGTCAAGACCCTCGACGCGCTGGAGGACGGCGTCCTCACCCCCGTCCCGCAGCCCGCCGACGGCGTCAGCCTCGCCCCGCGGCTCACCACCGAGGACGCCCGCGTGCGCTGGCAGCACCCGGCGATGGCCGTCGACCGGCGGGTCCGGGGCTGCACCCCGGCGCCCGGCGCCTGGACGACGCTGCCCGACGGCGCGCGGCTCGGGCTGGGCCCCGTGCGGCTCGTGCCCGACGTCACCGACCTGGCGCCCGGCGCCGTGCGCGTCGGCCGCGGCGAGGTGCTCGTGGGCACCGGCACGCACGCCGTCCGGCTCGGCGAGGTCCGCCCCGCGGGGAAGCGCGCGATGGCGGCGGCCGACTGGGCACGCGGCGCGCGCCTCGCCGAGGGCACCGTGCTCGGCCTCGACGCCGCCGCGGGCGAGGGGGCGG
>NZ_SZYE01000287.1 GCF_005239125.1 Cellulomonas hominis
CGCGGTGTTCGGGGTGTTCACGTCGGTCGCGCCGGGGTTCGTCGGCGGCACGCTGCACCACTCCTCCCGGCTGCTCGCCGGGCTCGTGGTCTTCGTCGTGTTCGGCGCCGCGGCCGCGGTGCAGGCGGCCACCACCCGCGTGCGGCCGGCGACCCGGCTGCGGGCGGGCCTCGTCGCCCAGGCGGCCGGGCTGGTCGTCCTGACCGCCGGGATGCTCGCCGCACGGCTCGACCTGTTCCTCGTCGGCGGGCTCGTCACCGGCGCCGGGGCCGGCCTGCTGTTCGCGGCCGCGTCCGGCACGGTGGCCGCCCTCGCGGCACCGCAGCAGCGGGGCGAGGCGCTGGCGGGGCTGTTCCTGGTGGCGTACGTCGGGCTGAGCCTGCCCGCGATGGGCCTCGGCCTCCTGGCCCGGGTCCTGCCGCAGGCCACCGCGATGGCCCTGCTGGCCGGCGCGCTGCTCGTGCTGCTGGCGGCGCTCGCCGCGGCGTCCCGCCGCCCGACCCCCCGCCCCTGACGCCCCACCCCGCGCGCGCCCTCTCTTCCCCCACTCCACTCCTCGCCGAGATGGCAACTCTCGGCTGCGCCTCGGGACGCCGGCACAGCCGAGAGTTGCCATCTCGGCGAGTGGGGGTGCGGGGTGCGGGCGGGGTGCGGGGGTGCTGGGAGGTCAGACGCCCAGGTAGCGGCGGAGCTGGCGGACCGCGGCGCGGCCCGCGCGGTTGGCGCCGACGGTGCTCGCGCTGGGCCCGTACCCGACCAGCTGCACGCGGGGGTCGGCGACGACGCGGGTGCCGTCCATGACGATCCCGCCGCCGGTGCCGCGCAGGCCGAGCGGCCGCAGGTGGTCGAGCGCCGCGCGGAACCCGGTCGCCCACAGCACCGCGTCCGCCTCCACGTGCTCCGGCCCCGTGACCCAGCCGTCGGCGAGCGGTCCCCGCGCCGCGGCCTCGTCCCACTCGGCCCCGTCCGGCACCAGCCGGGCGAACACCGGCCGGGCGACCAGGACCCCGCGGGCGATGCCGTCGCGGTACTCGTCGGTGAGCGGCAGGCCGGTGGCCGCGACGATGCTCTGCGGGGGCAGCCCGGCCCGCGTCCGCTCGTCGACCCGGGCGACCGCCTCGCGCCCGAGCTCCGGGCTGAACCCGGCGTCCCGCCAGTCCGGCGGACGGCGGGTGACCCACGTGGTGGCGGCCGCGACGGGGTGGATCGCGAGCAGGTGCTGCACCGCGGAGATGCCGCCGCCGACCACGAGCACCCGGCGCCCGGCGAACTCCTCGGGCGACCGGTAGTCGTGGGTGTGCCGCTGGATCCCGGCGAACGACGCCGCTCCCGGGTAGGTCGGCCAGAACGGCCGGGTCCAGGTGCCGGTGGCGTTCACGAGGGCGCGGGCGTGCCAGGTGCGGCGCACCCGGCGTCGCGCCGTCGCCGCCTCGGCCCGCCGGGTCCCGGCGCCGCCACCGAGCCCGTCGTCCGGGTCGGGCGCCGGGACCGGCACGCGCTCGGTCTCCTCGGTCTCGACGGCCAGCAGCCGCTCCGGGCCGCCCGCGTCGCGGACCCGGCGCACCTCGACGGGCCGGCGGACGGCCAGGCCGAGGTCGCGCTCGTAGGAGCCGAAGTACCGGGTCAGGGCGCGGCTCGCGGGCTCGTCGGCGTCGAAGGTCGGCAGCGGCCGGCCGGGCAGCTCGTACACGCCGTTGACCGTGCGCATGGTGAGGCCGGGCCAGCGCTCCCGCCACGCGCCCCCGGGGCCGGCGGCCGCGTCGAGCACCACGTAGGTCGGGCGGCCGGCCGCCGCCCCACGGGAGGTGAGGCCGTCCGGGGCCGCCGGCACGAACCCGGAGCGCTCCAGGTGCGCCGCCACGGCGAGCCCGGCCTGCCCGGCCCCGACGACCACGACGTCCGCCGAGGCGGCGGTCGGGATCTCGTCGGGCATGCCTGGTCCAACGCGGCGCCGCCGCCGGACGTTCCCCGGCCCGGCGCCGCGGGGCCCGAGGTCGCCGGCCGCGCACCGCGCACCGGGGCGGGACCGGCGAGCTCGGCGGCGGGAGTGGTGGGATGGGGAACGTGCCCGACCACACGACGCCCGCCCCGCAGGCCCGCACCGGTGCCCTGCCCGCCACCACAGCCGCCGCGGTGCGCGACCTCGCCGCCGCCGCTGCCGCCCACGACGGCGTCGCCCCGCTGTCCGAGCAGCCGCTGCTCTGGCTGACCGGCGGCGGGCCGGACGTCGTGCACCTGCTGGTCGGCGGGGACGCCGCCCCCACGGGGTACGCCCAGGTCGACCTCCGCGACCCGGCGCTCGCGACCGCGGAGGTGGTCGTCGCCCCGGCCGCGCGCCGCCGCGGCACCGGCACCGCCCTGCTCGACGCGGCCCTGTCCGCCACCCGCGCCCGCGGCGGGGACGCCGTGTCCGTGTGGGCGCACGGCGACGTCCCGCCCGCCCGGGCGCTCGCCGCGGCCCGCGGGCTGCCCGCCGTCCGCGAGCTGTGGCAGATGGCGCTCGACCCGCTGGTCGCCCCGGACCCGGACACGGCGCCGCTGCCGGCCGGCGTCACGGTGCGCGCCTTCGAGCCCGGCCGCGACGAGGACGCGTGGGTCGCCGTCAACGCGCGGGCCTTCGCGCAGCACCCCGAGCAGGGCCGGCTGACCCGCGCGGACCTCGAGGCGCGCGAGGCGGAGCCGTGGTTCGACCCCGCCGGGTTCCTGCTCGCCGAGGAGGACGGGCGGCTCCTCGGCTTCGGGTGGACGAAGGTCGCGGAGCCGGGCGAGGGCGAGATCTACGCGCTGGGTGTCGACCCCGCCGCGCAGGGCCGACGCCTGGGACCCGCGCTCACCGCGCGGATGCTGGCGCACCTCGCGGGACGCGGGCTGCCGCGCGTGGTGCTGTACACCGAGGGCGACAACGCGCCGGCGATCCGGGTGTACCGGGCGGCGGGGTTCGAGCGGTCGGCGGTGGACGTCGTGTACCGCCTGGGGTGAGCGGGCGCCGGGGGTCGCCGTCCGGCCACCCGTCGGACACCTCCTGGTGCGACGATGTGAGGATGACCGACGCCACCTCCTCCGACGGGGCCCCCCGCAAGGCGAGCACGCGCCGTGCCGCGCCCGCCGCCACGGCGGCCGCCGGCCGCACCAGCACGAGCACGGGCCGCGCCTCCGGCCGGGCCAGCGGCACCCGGTC
>NZ_SZYE01000288.1 GCF_005239125.1 Cellulomonas hominis
CGGCACCGCGTCGACCTCGTCGGGCGCGCCGCCCGCGCCGGCCGCCGCCAGCGGCACCGCGGCCGTCCCCGGCGCGGGCACCACGGCGACCTTCCGTCCGCCCGACGACCGCCCCGCGGTGCCCTCGGCGTCCTGCCGGGCCTCCGCGGCGTGCTCCTCGCGCTCGGCGATCACGTCCTGGCCCGGTCCCGCGAACGAGCCGGCGCGCTGCATCGCCTCCACGCTGCCGGTGAACAACCGCGCGTCCAGCTGCCCGGTCTCGGGTGCCGGCTCCACGACGGCGTGCGCGCCGGTGCGCGGCCGCCGGGCCTGCGGCGCCGGGGCCTCCGCGAGCGGCAGCGGCGCACCCTTCGTCGTCTCGATGCGGGTGCGCGGCAGACCCTGGGGCGCGCTGCGCTGCAGGTAGGACACCAGGCCCTCGCGCAGGTAGCACCGCAGGTCGAACAGCGTCGGCGCGTCGACCGCCGAGGCGAGCGCGCGCAGCCGGACCACGCCGTTCACCGCGTCGGTGACCTGGAGGATGCCGACGCGGTGGTCCCACAGGTCGGTGTCGGCGAGCAGCCGGTTGAGCTCGGCGCGCAGCTCGTCCACCGGCGCCCGCCAGTCGACGTCGATCTCCACGGTGCCGAGGAGCTCGGCGGCGCGGCGGGTCCAGTTCTCGAACGGCGTCTGCGTGAAGTACGTCGACGGCAGGATGAGCCGGCGGTCGTCCCAGATGTGCACGACGACGTAGGTGAGGGTGATCTCCTCGATCCGGCCCCACTGGTCCTCGACGATCACCACGTCGTCGACCCGGATGCCGTCGGTGAACGCGATCTGCAGGCCCGCGAACACGTTGGCCAGCGAGCTCTGGGCCGCGAGACCGGCCACCACGGACAGCAGGCCCGCGGACGCCAGGAGGCTCGCGCCGAACGCGGAGACGCCCGGGAAGGTGAGCAGCACGGCCGCCACCCCGACGATGACCAGCACCGCGACGGTGATCCGCCGGAGCAGCTGGACCTGGGTGCGCACCCGGCGGGCGTGCCGGTTGTCCTTGACGTCGACCCGGTACCGGGACAGCGCGAGGTCCTCGACCACGAACGCCAGGGTCCCGACGAGCCAGGTCGCCGCGGCGATCAGCGCGATGAGCAGCACGTGCCCGATCGCGCGCATCCAGGAGGTCTGCCAGTCGGCGTCGGACACGGAGATCGCGAGCGCCACCCACACCGCGATGACGATGAGCACGGCCCGCAGCGGCCGCTTGGACCGCCGGGCGAGGTCGGCGGCCAGGACGGACTTCTTGGCGACGGTCCGGACGACGGCGCCGATCAGGACCGCGGCCAGGAGGGCCACCACCACGGCGCCGGCCACCCAGAGCACCGGGACGAGCACGTCCCGGGCGGTGTCGACGGCTTCCTCGGTCGTCGCGGCCTGCACGGCCGCCTGCGTTGCTGCACGGATCACGCGAGCCATCGAACACGCCCGCCCCGCGCGTCACCACCCGGGGCCGGGTGCTCCGCCGACCCTGCGCACGACCTGCACACCGCGGTGCGCCGCCGCGCCCGGGCTCAGGTCGTCAGCGCGATCGCGATCAGCAGCATCGTCACCAGGAACCCCACGACCAGGTTCAGCCAGAGGAACGTGCGCCACCCGGCGTTCGCCCGCTCGCAGTCGTCGTCCCGGACGGACCAGAACCGCGCGGTGCTCGCCGCGTAGACCAGCGGGAGCACCGCCGCGAGCCACCCCGGCCACGGCAGCACGAGCAGCACGGCGGCGGCGAGCACGTAGGCGACGGTCGCGAGGACGACGGTGGCGTGCGCGCCGAGCACGGTCGCGACCGACCCGATGCCGCCCTCCCGGTCCGCCCGCACGTCCTGCACCGCGCCGAACGCGTGCGACGCCATCCCCCACAGCACGAACGCCACCAGCACCGGCCACACCGAGCGCGACCCGAGGTCCGCGCCGACCAGCACGAGCGCGTAGAGCAGCGGCCCGACGAAGTGCATCGCCGACGTCGCCGAGTCGAGGACCGGGCGCTCCTTGAACCGCAGCACCGGCGCCGAGTACGCCACCACGAGGAACACGACGACGAGCAGGGTGAGGCCGGCCGCGAGCGACCCGACCGCGAGCAGGTAGACCAGGAACGGCAGCACGGACAGCCCGCTGGCCCACAGGATCCGGCGGTGCACGACGCGCGCGACCGCGGGGTCGGCGAGCGCGCCCTCGATGCCGCCCTTGCGGGGGTTCTGCAGGTCGGACGCGTAGTCGAACACGTCGTTCACGCCGTACATCAGCAGGTTGTAGGGGATCAGGAAGAACAGCGTCCCGATCACGAACGTCAGGTCGACCCGGCCCTCGGTCGCCAGCAGGTAGCCGGCGGCGAACGGGTACGCGGTGTTGATCCACGAGAACGGCCGCGAGGCCGCGAGCACCTGCCTCACGCGGTGCCCTCCGGGGTCCCGGCGGCGGCGCGCGCCGCCGACCGCCGCTCGAGCACCGTCCACAGCACCGGCATCGCGAGCGCGGCCACGACCGCGTAGAAGAAGTCCTCCAGCGGAGCCCCCCACAGGTAGACGCCGAGGATCTTGTCCTCGTCGAAGACGTACAGGTCGGCGGCGATCATCAGGGTGTCGAACACCATGGTGAGCAGGCACAGCACGAGCGCGCCCCCGACGACGGGGCCGGGCCGCATCCGGCGCAGCACCCGCCAGGAGGCCGCGACGACCGCGGCCAGCACGAGCACGTTGAGCACGATGTTGGTCACCGGGCCGCCTCCCCGGCGGTGCCCGCGGTGCGCGTGCGCCGCGCCGCCAGCGCGCGGTCGATCCCGCGCCACGCGAGCAGCGCGTTGTAGCAGAGCAGCGTCAGGAAGACCGCCTCCTCGAGGGGCAGGTCGGGCGCCAGCAGCAGGCCGGTCATGTGCGGGCTCTCGCCGCGGGCGAAGATGCCGAGCAGCAGCCCGGCGACGTCCCAGAGCAGGAAGCCGACGACGCCGGTGCCGACGCACAGCGCGGCGCGGCGCGGGGCGTCCCAGAACGCCAGGCGCCACCGGCGGTCGACCAGGGCGAGGCCGCCCAGCGCGAGCAGGAGCGCGCCGAGGTAGGCGAACCGGATCACCGCGCCCCCGCCGGGAGGGCGTCGCCGTCGGGGACCGCTCCGTCGTCGGGCCGCGCGCCCGCGGCACCGGGGTGCGCCGCGGCGGCGCCCGCGCGG
>NZ_SZYE01000289.1 GCF_005239125.1 Cellulomonas hominis
CCGCGCCGCCGCGCGCGCCCGCCGCGCCGCGCTCGCCACGCGCCCTCGCCGACTCTCCACCTCGCGCCTCCGCTCGACCCCGCCCGCGCAGACCGCTCGTGCAGGTTCGGCGACTCTCCACCTCGCGTCTGTGCTCGACCCCGCCCGCGCAGACCGCTCGTGCAGGTTCGGCGAGATGGCAACTCTCGGCTGTGCGGGTGCGGGGTCGCGCAGCCGAGAGTTGCCATCTCGGCGGGCAGGGGCGCGCGCGGGAGTCGCGTCCGGACGCAGGACGGGCCGGTCACCCCCAAAGGGGTGACCGGCCCGTCAGGCGCGGTGCGGGCGCTCAGCGCCCGCGTGCGGCGGGACTCAGAAGTCCATGCCGCCCATGCCGCCGGCGTCCGGAGCGGCCGGGGCCGACTTCTCCGGCTTGTCGGCGACGACCGCCTCGGTGGTGAGGAACAGCGCCGCGATGGACGACGCGTTCTGCAGCGCGGAGCGCGTGACCTTGACCGGGTCGTTGACGCCCGCGGCCAGCAGGTCCTCGTACACGCCGGTCGCGGCGTTGAGGCCCTGGCCGGCGGGGAGGTTGCGCACCTTCTCCGCCACGACGCCGCCCTCGAGGCCCGCGTTCACGGCGATCTGCTTCAGCGGGGCGTCGATCGCGACCTTCACGATGTTCGCGCCGGTCGCCTCGTCACCGACGAGCTCGAGCTTCTCGAACGCCACGGCACCGGCCTGGATGAGGGCCACGCCACCACCGGCGACGATGCCCTCCTCGACGGCCGCCTTCGCGTTGCGCACGGCGTCCTCGATGCGGTGCTTGCGCTCCTTGAGCTCGACCTCGGTCGCCGCGCCGGCCTTGATGACGGCCACGCCGCCGGCCAGCTTGGCGAGGCGCTCCTGGAGCTTCTCGCGGTCGTAGTCCGAGTCCGAGTTGTCGATCTCGGCGCGGATCTGGTTGACGCGGCCCTGGATCTGGGCGGCGTCGCCGGAGCCCTCGACGATGGTGGTCTCGTCCTTGGTGACGACGATCTTGCGCGCCTGGCCGAGGACCTCGAGGCCCACGGTGTCGAGCTTCAGACCGACGGTCTCGGAGACGACCTGGCCACCGGTGAGGATCGCCATGTCCTGCAGCATCGCCTTGCGGCGGTCGCCGAAGCCCGGGGCCTTGACGGCGACGGACTTGAAGGTGCCGCGGATCTTGTTGACGACGAGCGTGGCCAGGGCCTCGCCCTCGACGTCCTCGGCGACGATGAACAGCGGCTTGCCGGACTGGATGACCTTCTCCAGCAGCGGCAGCAGGTCCTTGACGTTCGAGATCTTCGACTCGACGAGCAGCACGTAGGCGTCCTCGAGGACGGCCTCCTGGCGCTCCGGGTCGGTCACGAAGTACGCCGACAGGAAGCCCTTGTCGAAGCGCATGCCCTCCGTGAGCTCGAGCTCCAGGCCGAGGGCGTTGGACTCCTCGACCGTGATGACGCCCTCCTTGCCCACCTTGTCGAGGGCCTCGGCGATGAGCTCGCCGATGGCGGTGTCGCCGGCGGAGATGGACGCGGTGGCGGCGATCTCCTCCTTGGTCTCGATCTCCTTCGCCTGCTCCAGCAGGGCGGCGGTGACGGCCTCGACGGCCTGCTCGATGCCGCGCTTGAGGGCGATCGGGTTGGCGCCGGCCGCGACGTTGCGCAGGCCCTCGCGCACGAGCGCCTGGGCGAGCACGGTGGCGGTGGTGGTGCCGTCGCCCGCGACGTCGTCCGTCTTCTTGGCGACCTCCTTGACGAGCTCGGCGCCGATCTTCTCGAACGGGTCCTCGAGCTCGATCTCCTTGGCGATGGAGACACCGTCGTTGGTGATCGTGGGGGCGCCCCACTTCTTGTCCAGGACGACGTTGCGGCCCTTGGGGCCGAGGGTGACCTTGACGGTGTCGGCGAGGGTGTTGAGACCCCGCTCGATGCCGCGACGGGCCTCCTCGTTGAAGGCAATGATCTTGGCCATGGGGCTATCGATCCTTCACTCTGGCTCGTGGTTCGGCCGGTCGGTGCCCGCGACGGACGGCCGCGCCGGCCCGTCGGTCATGTCCCGTCGGGCGGCGGACCTCACCGGGTCGGCCTGGGTTGTCATTCTGTCACTCTCGACCCGAGAGTGCTAAGCACATGGTTAGCACTCGACCCCCCCGAGTGCAAGGCGCTCCGCCCTCGGCTGACAGCCGCCGGGGGCGCCGCGGGGCCCGGCCGGGTCGTCGGCACCGGCCCGGTAGCCTGCCGGGCATGCACCGCCGCCCCGCCGTCGCCGCCGTCGTGCTGGCCTCGCTCGCGGCGGGGCTGATCGCCTGGGGCGCGACCGGCCCGCGGACCCGCACGATCGACCTGTACAGCGAGGGGGTCGTCGCGACGCCGTCCGGCCCGGAGCTGGTCCCGGCGGGCGCGGTCCCGACGCTGCACGAGGGCACCCGGGTGGTGGTCGACCCGGCGACGACGGCGGACGACGACCTGGCCGCCGCGCAGCGCGCCTGGCTCGCGGCGGGCACGGTGCCGGGCGCGGACGGCCCGTACGCGGACATGGTGACCGACGCCCTGCTGGACCTGCGCACCCTGGTCCAGGACGGCGGCGCGGCCGTCGCGGCGTGGACGCCGTACTGGCGGTACGTGTGGCCGCGGGACGCCTCGTTCGTCGCGGTCGCCCTCGCCCGGACGGGGCACCTGGCCGACGCGCGCGAGGTGCTGGGCTTCCTGGCGCGCGTGCAGGCGGCGGACGGGTCGTTCGAGGCCCGGTACCTCCCGGACGGCTCGGGCGCCGTCCCGGACGACCGGGCGCCGCAGACGGACGGCACCGGGTGGTCGCTCTGGGCGGCGGGCGAGGTGGTCGCGGCCGCCCCGGCCGAGGACCGGGCGGCGGTGGCCGCGGAGCTGGCCCCGCTCGTGCGCCGCGGTGCCGCGCACGCCGTGGCGCTGGTCGCCGGGGACGGGCTGCCGCCGGCCTCGCCGGACTACTGGGAGGTCCCGGAGCGCGCGCTCACCCTGGGCACCGTCGCGCCGC
>NZ_SZYE01000028.1 GCF_005239125.1 Cellulomonas hominis
CGAGGAACTCCCGCACCTCGCGGCCGCGCTCGCGCTCGGGCCGACGGCGCCGCTGCAGCCGTGGGCGCGGGCGGGGCTGCTCTGCGTCGGCACGGCCCTCGCCGCCGCCGACCACCGGGCGGTGGCGGCGAGGGCCCTGGCCGACGGGCTCACCGCCATGCGGCTGCCGCTGAGCCCGGTGCCGCTGACGTCGGCGACGCTGGCGCGGCTGCGGGTGTCCGTCGTGGCCGGCGAGGACCCGCGCGAGGGCGCGATGGCCCTCTGGCGCGAGGTGGACGAGAGCCTCGACCGCGGATTCGTCGCCGCCGCGGTGCTCTCCGGCGCGGCGGCGGCGGAGGTGCTGCCGGACCATCCCGGCGCGGCGCGGGTCGCGGCGGCGGCCGCCGCGAGCCAGGGGACCGTGCTGCCCCTGCTCGGCCGGTACGTCGCCGCGCTGGCGTCGGGGCGGCCGGACCGGGCCGCGGAGGTGGCCCCCGAGCTGGACGCCGCGGGGCTGCGGATCCACACCGTGCGCGCGCACGCCCGCGCGGCGTCCCTGGCCGCGCTCCAGGGCGACCCGGCGTCGGCGCAGTCCGAGCTCGCCGCGGCGGACGCCGTCGTCGCGCGGGCCGGCGGGGACCTCGACGGCGCGGTGGACGCGATGGGCCCGGTGGCGGGGCTGAGCAGCCGCGAGCTGGAGATCGCCCGCCTCGTCGCGGCCGGCTCCTCCAACCGCCAGGTCGCCCAGGCGCTGGGGGTCTCGGTGCGGACGATCGACAACCACCTGTACCGGATCTACCGGAAGGTCGGCGTCAGCGACCGCGAGAGCCTGGCCCGGCGCATCCACTGACGCTGAGCAGGCCGTCCGTCGGTCGCTCGCCGTCGTGCCGCGGCCTGCTCCCTGGCGGTGCCGTCCCTGCTCCACCCCGCGGCGCGGGGCCCTGAGCACCCCGCCCGCGGCGGTCGGATGGAGGCACCACGCGCCCGGTGCCCACGTCTTCCGGGTGCCCGAGCCCTCGGAGGTCCCCGTGCCCGGTGCCACCGGCATCCACCCGCACGACCAGCCGCGCCGGGTCAGCGCCCACCGGACGGTCGACCACGCCCGCCTGGTGGTGCTCGTCCCCGCCCACGACGAGGAGGACGCCCTGCCGGGCGCCCTGCGCGCGCTGCGGCGGCAGACGGTGCGGCCGTCGGCCGTGACCGTCGTCGCGGACCGCTGCACCGACGGCACCGCGGAGGTCGCCCGGTCGTTCGGCGCCCGGGTGCTGCCCACGCGGGACAACGACGCCCGCAAGGCCGGTGCGCTCAACCAGGCGCTCGCGGCGCTCGCGGTCGCCCCGCCGGAGTACGTGCTCGTGCTCGACGCCGACACCCGCATCACGCGGACGTTCGTGGAGACCGCGCTCGCGCACCTGGACTCCGACCCGTCGCTCGGCGCGGTGAGCGGCATGTTCCACGGCGACGACCCGCACGGGACGCTCGAGCGCTGCCAGGCCAACGAGTACACCCGCTACGCGTCGAAGATCCTCACCACGGGGCGGGTCAGCGTGGTCTCGGGCACCGCGTCCATGTTCCGCTACCGGGCGCTGGCCGACGTCGCGGACCACCGCGGCACGGGGCTCCCGGGGTCCCACGGCGACGTGTACGACCGGGGTGCGATCACGGAGGACTCCGAGCTCACCCTGGCGCTGCGCACGCGCGGTTGGCGCCTGGTCGCGCCGTCCGGCTGCCGGTGCAGCACCGAGCTGATGCCGACCCTCGGGACGCTGCACCGGCAGCGGGTGCGGTGGTACAGCGGGATGCTCGACAACCTGCGCGCGTACGGCCTGACCCGGGTCACCGCCCCGTACCACCTCCAGCAGGCGGCCCTGACGCTCGGGACGGCGACCTGGTGGCTGATGATGCTGATGATGCTGCTCGCGGCGGTGGGCGGGACGTTCGCGTGGCAGACGTTCTGGCTGGCCGTCGGCGGCGTCTTCCTGCTCGAGCGGCTCGTCTCCGTCTGGGACGGCGGCCACCGGGCCCGGTGGCTCAGCCTCGCGGTGCTGCCCGAGCTGCTGTACGACACCGCGCTGCAGCTGGCCTACCTGCACGCGTGGGTGGCGCACCTCCGCGGCCGGCAGCCGGCCTGGGGGCACCTCACGCCGGCGCGCGCCTGAGCGCGGGGCGGCCACGGAGCCGACCGCCGTGCGGGGCACCCTCAGCCGCGGGGGCGCCCCGCACGCAGGCGCCGGTGCACGACCACGGCGCACCACCCGGCTCCGGCGGCCACGACCGCCCCGAGCACCGCGCCGAGCGCGACGTCGTGCAGGTAGTGCACCCCCTCGAGCACCCGCCCCGCCGCCACCAGCAGCGCCAGGACCACCGCGGCCCAGGTCGCCCGGGCCGACCGGGTCGCGAGCGCCACCACGACCGCCGCGGCGACCGCGACGGTCGCGTGGTTGGACGGCAGGGACCAGTCGCCGGCGGGCGGGCAGTCCGCCGCCCCGGCCCACCGCGCGCAGGGCCGCGCCTGCGTCAGGAGCGCCTTCGCCGTCTCGCTGGCGGCGTAGGCGAGCACCACCCCGGCGGACGCGCCGAGCACGGCCGGCAGCCGGTCGCGGTGCGCGCGCCAGGCGTGCAGCACCGTCGCGGCGGTCACCACGCCCAGCGCCCCGACGGCACCCAGGGACAGCAGGTCGATCGACGGGAGGGCGGCGGTCGACGACACGGCCCACCGCGAGACCACGACGCTCAGGCTGCCCGGGAAGGGCAGCAGCAGGGCCACCAGCGCGAGGGCGGCCAGGGGCAGGAACGGGGCGAGCGGGGCGCGTGTCGTCGTCGGCATGGCCCCGACGCTAGGAGCGCGCGCACCGGCCGTCGTCGCCCCGCGGTCGGATCCGGGCGCGGCCCGGGTGCGACCGTCGTCGGACCCGATAGCGTGCCGGGCATGGCAGCAACGCGGCTCCTCGTCATCGGCGGCACCGGCGTCATCAGCTCGGCCGTCACCCGGCTCGCGGTCGAGCGGGGCCTCGACGTCACGGTCCTCAACCGCGGGTCGAGCGCGACCCGCCCGCTCCCGGAGGGCGCCGAGCTCGTCCGGGCCGACGTGCGCGACCCGGCGTCGGTGCGCGCGGCGCTCGGGTCCCGCGAGTTCGACTCCGTCGTCGACTGGGTGGCGTTCACCCCCGAGCACGTCCAGGCCGACGTCGACCTGTTCGCCGGGCGGACCGGGCAGTACGTGTTCATCTCGTCCGCGTCGGCGTACCAGACGCCCCCGGAGCGGCTGCCGGTCACCGAGTCGACCCCGCTGCGCAACCCGTTCTGGCAGTACTCCCGCGACAAGATCGCGTGCGAGGACCTGCTGGTGCGGGCGTACCGCGACTCCGGCTTCCCGGCGACGGTGATCCGGCCGTCGCACACCTACGACCGGACGCTCGTGCCGCTCGACGGCGGGTGGACCGCGGTGGAGCGGATGCGCCAGGGCCGCGAGGTCGTCGTGCACGGCGACGGCACCTCGCTGTGGACGCTCACGCACCACGCGGACTTCGCCCGCGGGATGGTCCCGCTGCTGGGGAACCCCCGGACGCTCGGCGAGGCGTTCCACATCACCTCGGACGACACCCCGACCTGGGACCAGATCGTGCGGGCGCTCGCGGCCGCCGCGGGGGTCGAGCCGCGGATCGTGCACGTGCCGTCCGACGCCATCGCCGCCGCCGACCCCGAGTGGGGCGCGGGGCTCCTGGGGGACAAGGCGCACTCGATGGTGTTCGACACGACGAAGCTGCGCCGGCTGGTCCCGGACTTCGCGACGACCATCCGGTTCGAGCAGGGCGCCCGGGAGATCGTCGACTGGCACGACGCCGACCCCGCGCGCCGCGCGGTCGACGCGCGCCTCGACGCGCTGATGGACGACCTGGTGGCTCGCTTCCGCGTGGGGTAGCCGCCGGCCCGAGTTCGCCGGTTGCGCGTGAGTTCGCCGGTTCCGCGGCGGTCCTGGGCGCGCAACCGGCGAACTCGGCGAGCATGCTGGACCCGGCCCCGCAGCAGACCGCCGCGGGGCAGCACCTCGCGCGAAGGAGCACCCGTGCAGCACCGCAGCATCGGCCCGTACACCGTCTCCGCGATCGGCCTCGGCGCCATGCCGATGTCGATGAACAACGACAAGGTCTACCCGGACCACGACGAGGCGATCGCGACGGTCCACGCCGCGCTCGACGCCGGGGTCACGCTGATCGACACCGCGGACATCTACGCGCCGACCTGGGACCAGATGGGCCACAACGAGCGCATCGTCGCCGAGGCCGTCCGCACCTGGGGCGGCGACACCGACGGACTGCTCATCACGACCAAGGGCGGCATCACCCGCAGCGAGGGCGAGCAGTGGGGCCGGGACGGCTCCCTGCCGTACCTGCGGTCGGCGGTCGAGAAGTCGCTCCGTGAGCTCGGCGTCGAGGCGATCGACCTGTATCAGTACCACCGCCCCGACCGCTGGATCGTCTACGGCGAGGTGATGGAGAACCTGGCGACGCTGAAGCGCGAGGGGAAGATCCGGGAGATCGGCATCTCGAACGCCAGCGTCGAGGAGATCGAGATCGCGCAGCAGGTGCTCGGGGAGGGCGGCCTGGTCAGCGTGCAGAACGAGTTCTCGCCGCGGCACCCGGGCAGCTACGACGAGCTGCGGTACTGCGAGCGGCACGGGATCGCGTTCCTGCCGTGGAGCCCGCTGGGCGGCACCGGCGGCGGCGGGCGGAACGTCGGGGACCGGTTCTCGGTGTTCCGCGAGATCGGCGAGACCCGGGAGGTCAGCCCGCAGCAGGTGGTGCTCGCGTGGGAGCTCGCGCTGAGCGAGGTGCTGGTCGCGATCCCCGGCGCGCGGCGGCCGGCGTCGATCACCGACTCCGCCGCGGCGGCCGACCTCGCGCTGACCGCGGACGAGGTCGAGCGCTGCTCGCGCGCGGTCGGGCTCGAGATCGGCTGACCGCGCGGCGGCGTCCGCACGCGATCCGTCAGGAACCGGCCGGCGGCCGTATGGAACCCGTGAGGATGGCCGCCGCGGCCCCCCGGCGGGGGTCGGATGGGAGACGGCCCGGCACCTGACCGGGCCGTCGACCCGTGCCGACCCGGCCCGGTCGACGAGGACCGATGTCGGGAGTCCCTCGTGCTGGACCTGGTGCTCGTGGCGGCCGTGGTCGCCCTGTTCGCGCTCGTGAGCGCCGTCGCCGCGGGGGTCGAGAGGCTGTGATCGTGCTCGACCTCGCCGCGGCGGCGCTCGGCGTCGCGGCGGTCGTCTACCTGGTGTGGGCGCTCGTGAAGCCGGAGCGGTTCTGATGGCCGGCTGGCTGGCCGCCGGTCAGCTCCTGCTGGTCGTCGCGGTGCTCGCCGCGCTGTACCGGCCGCTCGGCGACCACCTGGCGCACGTGTACACCTCGCCGCGCGACCTGCGGGTCGAGCGCGTCCTGTACCGGCTCGTCGGCGTGGACTCCCGGTCCGAGCAGTCGTGGCGCTCGTACGTCCGGAGCGTGCTCGCGTTCTCGCTCGTCGGCGTGCTGGTCGTCTACCTGCTGCAGCGGGCGCAGGCCTGGCTGCCCCGGGACCTCGGGCTGCCGGCGGTCCGCCCCGACCTGGCGTTCAACACCGCGGCGTCGTTCGTCGGCAACACGAACTGGCAGTCGTACTCGCCGGAGCAGACCCTCGGGTACTCCGTGCAGGTCCTCGGGCTCGCGGTGCAGAACTTCGTGTCCGCGGCGGTCGGCATGGCGGTCGCGATCGCCCTGGTGCGCGGGTTCGCGCGCCGCCGCACCGGCACCATCGGCAACTTCTGGGTCGACCTCACCCGCGGCACGCTGCGGGTCCTGCTGCCGATCTCGGTGGTCGGGGCCGTCGTGCTGATCGCGGGCGGCGTCATCCAGAACTGGGCGGCCCCGACCGACGTCACCACACTGGCCGGCGGCGTGCAGGCGATCCCCGGCGGCCCGGTGGCCTCGCAGGAGGTCATCAAGCTGCTCGGCACCAACGGCGGCGGGTTCTTCAACGCCAACTCCGCGCACCCGTTCGAGAACCCCACCGGCTGGACCAGCCTGTTCGAGGTCGTGCTCATGCTCGCGATCCCGTTCTCCCTGCCGCGGACGTTCGGCCGCATGGTCGGCTCGCACAAGCAGGGCTACGCGATCCTCGCCGCGATGGGCGCGATCTTCCTCGCCAGCACCGTCCTGCTCACGGTGGTCGAGAGCCACGGCGCGGGCACCGCCCCGCAGCTCGCCGGCGCCGCGATGGAGGGCAAGGAGCAGCGCTTCGGCGTCGCCGCGACCACGCTGTTCGGCAGCGTCAGCACCCTGACGTCGACCGGCGCGGTCAACGGCATGCACGACTCGTTCACCGCGCTCGGCGGCCTGTTCCCGATGCTGAACATGATGCTCGGCGAGATCGCCCCCGGCGGGGTCGGGTCCGGGCTCTACGGGATGCTCGTGCTCGCGGTCATCGCGGTGTTCGTGGGCGGCCTCATGGTCGGCCGCACCCCCGAGTACCTGGGCAAGAAGATCGGCCCGCGCGAGATCAAGCTCGCGTCCCTGTACATCCTGGTGACGCCGACGCTGGTCCTGACCGGCACCGCGCTGTCGTTCGCGATCCCGGGCGTGCGCGCCTCCGTGGAGTCGACGTCCATCTGGAACCCCGGCGTGCACGGGTTCTCCGAGGTGCTCTACGCGTTCACGTCGGCGGCGAACAACAACGGCTCCGCGTTCGCGGGCCTGACGGCGAACACGCCGTGGCTCAACACCGCGCTGGGCGTCGCGATCCTGCTCGGCCGGTTCGTCCCGATCGTGCTGGTGCTGGCGCTCGCGGGCTCGCTCGCCGCGCAGGACAAGGTCCCGGCCACCGCCGGCACCCTGCCCACCTCCCGGCCGCAGTTCGTCGGCCTCCTCACGGGCGTCGCGGTGATCGTGACCGCCCTGACCTACTTCCCCGTTCTCGCGCTGGGTCCCCTGGCGGAAGGTCTGTGACGTCGATGAGCACTGCCCTGCAGCACGACGCTGCCCCGACGACGGGCCCGGCCGACCCGGCCGCGCCCGCCCCCCGCCGCCCCCGCGGGCTCAGCCTCGCGCAGGCCCGGGAGGCGCTGCCGGACACGGTCCGCAAGCTCGACCCGCGCCTGATGTGGCACAACCCCGTGATGTTCGTGGTCGAGGTCGGCGCCGCGCTCACCACGGTGCTCGCGGTCGTCGAGCCGTTCACCGGCGGCCCCGAGCAGTCCGGCGGGACCGCCACGCCCGGCTCGTTCACCGCGGGCATCGCCGTCTGGCTCTGGCTCACGGTGCTGTTCGCGAACTTCGCGGAGGCCGTCGCCGAGGGCCGCGGCAAGGCCCAGGCGGACAGCCTCCGGCAGACCCGGTCGAGCACCACGGCCGCGGTGGCCGACGGGTACGACCCGGTGCGCGACCCCGGCGCCGAGCGCGCCGGCACGAGGCCGGTCGCCTCGCCGGACCTGGCGCTCGGCGACGTGGTGGTGGTGACCGCCGGGGAGCTGATCCCGGGCGACGGCGACATCGTCTGGGGCATCGCCTCGGTCGACGAGTCCGCCATCACCGGTGAGTCGGCGCCCGTGGTCCGGGAGTCCGGCGGCGACCGGTCGGCCGTCACCGGCGGCACCCGGGTGCTGTCCGACCGGATCGTCGTGCGGATCACGTCCAGGCCCGGCGAGACGTTCGTCGACCGGATGATCGCCCTGGTCGAGGGCGCGGCCCGGCAGAAGACGCCGAACGAGATCGCGCTGAACATCCTGCTGGCGTCGCTGTCGATCGTGTTCGTGGTCGTCGCGCTGACCCTGAACCCGATCGCCGGGTACTCCGGGGCGTCGGTGAGCGTGCCGGTGCTCGTCGCGCTGCTGGTGTGCCTGATCCCGACGACGATCGGTGCGCTGCTGTCCGCCATCGGCATCGCCGGCATGGACCGGCTGGTGCAGCGGAACGTGCTGGCCATGTCGGGCCGCGCCGTCGAGGCGGCGGGCGACGTGACGACCCTGCTGCTCGACAAGACCGGGACCATCACCTACGGCAACCGCCGGGCCGTCGCCTTCCTGGCCCTGACGGGCGTCGACGCGCACGACCTGGTGCGGTCCGCCGCCCGGGCCTCCGCGGCCGACCCGACGCCGGAGGGCAAGTCGATCGTCGAGCTCGCCGCCTCCCAGGGGGTCGCGGGCGACACCGCCACGACCGCCGCCGGCACCGAGGTGGTGCCGTTCACCGCGCAGACCCGGATGAGCGGCGTCGACCTGCCGGACGTCACCCGGATCCGCAAGGGCGCCGGCAGCGCCGTCGTCGCGTGGCTCGAGGAGGAGGGCGCCCTGCCCGCCGCCGTGCGTCGCGAGCTCGACGGCCACGTGGAGCGCATCTCGTCCGAGGGGGGCACCCCGCTGGTCGTCGCGGCGAAGGACTGGTCCGGCGCGGGCCGGGTCCTCGGGGTCGTGCACCTCAAGGACGTCGTCAAGGACGGCCTGTCCGAGCGGTTCGCCGAGCTCCGCGCCATGGGCATCCGCACCGTGATGATCACCGGCGACAACCCCCTCACCGCGAAGGCGATCGCCGCCGAGGCCGGGGTCGACGACTTCCTCGCGGAGGCCACGCCCGAGGACAAGCTCGCGCTCATCAAGCGGGAGCAGGAGGGCGGCAACCTGGTCGCGATGACCGGCGACGGCACCAACGACGCCCCCGCGCTCGCGCAGGCCGACGTCGGTGTCGCGATGAACACGGGCACCTCGGCCGCCAAGGAGGCCGGGAACATGGTCGACCTGGACTCGGACCCGACCAAGCTCATCGACATCGTCCGGATCGGCAAGCAGCTGCTCATCACCCGCGGCGCGCTGACGACGTTCTCCATCGCGAACGACGTGGCGAAGTACTTCGCGATCATCCCCGCGCTGTTCGCTGGGGTGTTCCCCGGGCTGGCGGCGCTCAACATCATGCAGCTGTCGTCGCCGGCGTCCGCGATCCTCTCCGCGATCGTGTTCAACGCGCTGGTCATCGTCGCGCTGATCCCGCTGTCGCTGCGGGGGGTGCGCTACCGCGCCGCGGCCGCCTCGTCGATCCTCGGCCGCAACCTCCTGGTCTACGGCCTCGGCGGCGTCGTCGCGCCCTTCCTCGGCATCAAGCTGATCGACCTGGTCGTCAGCCTGCTGCCCGGCTTCTGACCCCCCGGACTGAAGGAGAGAGCCGTGAGCTCCCCTCGCACCACCTGGTCGCACCTCGTCGTCTCCCTGCGGGCGATGCTGGTCCTCACCGTGATCCTCGGGATCGCGTACCCCCTGCTCGTGACGGGTCTGGGCCGGCTGCTGCCGGCGCGGGCCGACGGGTCCCTGGTGACCGGCGCCGACGGCACCGTCGTGGGCTCGTCGCTGATCGGCCAGTCGTTCGCCGACGCCGACGGCACCGCCCTGCCGGGGTACTTCCAGTCCCGGCCGTCGGCCGCGGGCGACGGGTACGACGCCGCCGCCTCCTCCGGATCCAACCTGGGCCCGGAGAACCCGGACCTGGTCGTGGCGATCGAGGACCGCCGAGCCGCCGTCGCGGCGCTGGAGGGCGTGGACCCGGCCGCGGTGCCCGCCGACGCCCTCACCGCCTCGGGCTCCGGCCTCGACCCGCAGATCAGCCCGGAGTACGCGGACCTGCAGGTGCCGCGGGTCGCGACCGAGCGCGGGCTGCCCGAGGACGAGGTCCGCGGGCTGGTGGCGGCGGCCACCACCGGCCCCGACCTGGGCTTCCTCGGCCAGGCCGGGGTGAACGTCCTCGAGCTCAACCTCGCGCTCGACCGGACGGCGGGCTGAGGTGTGCCGAAGGGGCGGCTGCGGGTCCTGCTCGGGCGCCGAGGCCGGCGACCGCTCGCCGCTCTGGCGGGGCTGAGTCAGCGGAGCGGACCGACGGCGCCGACGGCCTCCGGCGCCCGCCGCCGCCCCCGGCTCGCCCCCAGCGCCATCGCCCCGAGGACCACCGCGATCCCCAGGGTCTGCCGCCAGGTCAGCACCTCGGCCGCGAGCACCGTCCCGAGGAGCACCCCGGTGACGGGGTTGAGCAGCCCCACCAGGCCGACGGTCGACGGTCCGAGGTGCCGCAGCGCCGCGAACCACGCCACGTTCGCGACCGCCGTCGCGACCAGCGAGACGTACGCGAACCCGAGCAGCGCCGTGCCGTCGAGCGCCGGCGGCGCGCCCTCGACCGCCACCGCCACCGGGAGCAGCACGAGGGCCCCGGCGACGAGCTGCCAGGCCGTGAGCGGCAGCACCTCGACCTCGCCCTGCCACCGGTTCGCCAGGACGTAGCCGATCGAGGACATCAGCATCGCGGCGACGGACGCCGCGATCCCGCGGGGGTCGAGCCCGGCCCCGTCGCCTCCGCCGAGCAGCATCACGGCCACGCCGAGGACGCCGAGCACCCCGCCGAGCACCGCCCGCAGCAGGGGGCGACGCCCCAGCAGCACCCAGGCGGCGAGCATCATCACCACCGGCCCGAGGGCCATCACGGTGGACGCGATGCTGCTCGGCAGCGCCTGCGCGGCCACGTAGACCAGGGCGAAGAACGCGCCGACGGTCAGCGTCCCGAGCACGAGCGACCGCCACCACCACGACCCGCGCGGCAGCCGGCGCGCCAGGACCAGGAGCACGAGCCCGGCGGGCAGCGCGCGGAGCACGCCGCCCCACAGCGGGCTGTCGGCGGGCAGGGCGTGCCGGGTGACGTAGTACGTGCTGCCCCAGAGGATCGGCGCGATCGCGGCGACGGGGAGCCATCGGCGGTTGTCTTCCACGGAAGCGACTATACCTTCCGAGGAAGATAGGATGGCCGCATGCCACCCGACCACGTCGACCGCATCCAGCAGGAGTGGGCCCGCGAGCGCCCCGACGTCGACGTGCGGCCCCAGGGCGTCATCGGGCGGCTGCACCGGCTCGCGCTCGCCCTCACCGGGGAGATCACCGCGGTGTACCGCGAGCACGGGCTCGGCGAGGGGGAGTTCGACGTGCTCGCCGCGCTGCGTCGCGCCGGGGCGCCGTACGAGCGCGCGCCCGGCGACCTCGCCGCGCACACGATGGTGACGACCGGCGCGATGACCAAGCGGGTCGACCGGCTGGAGCGCGCCGGCCTGGTGTCGCGCCGGCCGAGCGCCGAGGACGGGCGCGGGCGGGTCGTCGCCCTGACCCCCCGCGGGCGCGAGGTCGTCGACGCCGCGTTCACGGCGCACATGGCCAACGAGCGGCGCCTGCTCGACCTGCTCGGCCCGGAGGAGGACGCCGCCGCCCTGGAGGGGCTGCTGCGCCGGTGGCTCGCGGCGCTGGACGGCGGCGCGGGCCCCGGACCGGCCGGCGGGGTGTGACGTCGGCCACCGCGCCTTGATCTCAACCACGGTCGAGGTCCTAGCGTCGACCCGGGCCCGGCCGCCGGGGCAGCGGGCCCGGACGGAGGCCTCGTGACGTACGTGATCGCCCAGCCCTGCGTGGACGTCAAGGACAAGGCGTGCATCGAGGAGTGCCCGGTCGACTGCATCTACGAGGGCAGGCGGTCCCTGTACATCCACCCCGACGAGTGCGTGGACTGCGGCGCCTGCGAACCGGTCTGCCCCGTCGAGGCCATCTACTACGAGGACGACGTCCCCGAGCAGTGGAGCGAGTACTACCGGGCCAACGTCGAGTTCTTCGACACGCTCGGGTCGCCGGGCGGCGCCGCCCGCGCCGGGGTGCAGGACGTCGACCACCCGCTGATCGCCGCGCTGCCGCTCCAGGTGCGCGAGGACTGAGGTGGCGCGCCCCGAACCGGAGGACGCGCTGTCCGTCGGCGAGGTGAGCCGGCGCACCGGCGTCCCGGTGTCGGCGCTGCACTTCTACGAGCGCCGCGGCCTGATCGTGTCGACGCGCACGTCCGGGAACCAGCGGCGGTACGCGCGGCACATGCTGCGGCGGATCTCGCTGATCGTCGTCGCCAAGCGGCTCGGCGTCCCGCTGGCCGAGCTCACCGAGGTGTTCGCCACGGTGCCGCTGGACCGCGCGCCCACCACCGGGGAGTGGCGGCGGCTGTCCCGGGCCTGGAAGGAGCGGCTCGAGGAGCGCCGCCGCACCATCGAGCGCCTGGAGCGGGACCTCGCGGGCTGCATCGGGTGCGGCTGCCTCTCGCTGAAGGCGTGCGCGCTGCTGAACCCGGACGACGTGCTGGGGGAGCGCGGAGCCGGGCCGGTGCGGTTCGACGCCGAGGTGGCGGACGCCGGGCGCGACGACGGTCAGGCCGGGAACGCGTCCCGCAGGTAGCCCGCGTACCCGCCGGGGGTCCGGCCGACCGTGCGGCCGGACGTGACCACGTCCACCGCGTCCGAGGTCCGCACCACCGCGGCGCGGTCGGCGCGCAGCCGCGCCACGAGGTCGACGTCCTCGTGCTCCGCCAGCGGCGCGAACCCGCCCGCGCGCCGGTAGGCGTCGGCGCGGACCCCGAGGTTGGCGCCGTGCACGTGGCCGTGGGGGCGGCCCGGGACGCGGGTCGCGCGCCAGGCGGCGAGCTGCCGCGGGGTGAGGTCGCGCGGGTCGGGGCGGACGGTCCCGACGACGACGTCCGCGCCCGCGTCCGCGAGCCCGCGGTGGGTCCGCAGCCAGTGCGGCGGGACGACGGTGTCCGCGTCGGTGCACGCGATCCACACGGCGCCCGGGTCCTCGCCGCACCGGTCCAGGCCCGCGTCGATGCCGGCGGCCCGCGCCGCGCCGACCGCGCGCGCCCCCAGGGTGACCGTCCGGACGCCCGCGGCCCGGGCCAGACCGGCGGACCCGTCGCGGCAGTCGTCGAGGGCGGCCACGACGTCGACCGGCACCCCCGCCCCGGCCGCCGCCGTGGCCACGGAGGCCAGGCACGCCGCCAGCAGCTCCTCCTCGTCGTGCACGGGGACGACGACGAGCACCCGGGCCACGGGCGGGCGCGGGTCCGGGGCGGCCGGTCGCCCGCTCACGGCAGCAGGCCCTCGCGGTCCGCCACCGACGCCGGGTCGGCGCACCAGACGTCCAGCGCCACGTCGGCGTCGCGGTACGACGCCACCCGGGCCAGGCCGAGCGCGCGGTCCAGGGTGGCCTGCACGTCGTCGCCTGTCTGCGCGTGCTCCGCGACCGGGTGCCGCCAGTGGCAGCCGAGCACGGTGGCGCCGGGGGCCAGCTCCGGGCGCAGCCGGTCCACGAGGTCCAGCAGCTCCGGCCGGGTGAGGTAGTACGCCACCTCGGACAGCACCACCAGGTCGTAGGGCCCCGCGGGGACGCCGGACCGGACGTCGTGCCGGCGGACCGTGACGTGCGGGTGCGCGGCGAGGCGCTCGCGGGCGGACCCGACCGCGGCGGGCACGACGTCGGTGGCCAGCAGCCGGTCGCTGCGCCCGGCGAGCTCCGCCGTGAGCGTGCCGACCGAGCAGCCGACCTCCAGCACCGAGCCGTACCGCCGGGCGGGCAGCGCCGCGAGGGTGAGCGCGCGCTTGCGCTCCTCGTACCACCGCGACGCCAGGTGCCACGGGTCCTCGCGCCGCTCGTACTTCGCCGCGAAGGACGCGGGGGGCACCCCGGCGGGGAGGTCGTCGGCCACGACGAACGGCTCGACGTCCCGGTCGAAGTTCCGCAGGAACTCGGGGTGGAGCGGCGCCGCGTCCTCGGGCGCGGCCGACCACGGCTGGGTCTGCGTCACGTGCTGGGCGAGCGCCCGGCGCTTCGCGGTGAGGTCGCGGTCGTCGAGCGGCAGCGCGCGGAGCCGGTCCCACGGCACGTCCGCGTGGTCCGGGGACGCCCAGTGCCACAGCCACACCGGGTACTCCAGGAGCCGGGCACCGGTGGCGGCCGCGAGCTCCGCGCACACCTCGCCGACGACGCGGTGGTCCCGGTGCCCGTCGCCGCGCCACGGGGCGACCAGGACCGCGAGCGGCTCGTCTCCGACCGCCGCGCGCAGAGCCGCGGTGACCGCCTCGCGGTGCTCCCGGGTCCCGCCGTCCGGGAACCCCAGCGTGGTGACGGCGGACCCCGGCGACAGGACGGCGACACCCGCCGCCACCTCCCGGGCACGCATCGGCACCAGGTCCTCCGGCGCCAGGGTCACGGAGCCCGCGTGCGACCCGGCGCCGTCGGTGACCACGACGACGTCCGCGGGGCGCCCGGCCTCGGCGAGCCGGTGCAGCAGGCCGCCGGCGCCGAGCGTCTCGTCGTCCGGGTGCGCGGCGACCACCACCGTCCGCCCCACGGGCAGCGCCAGCCCGGGCAGCGCGGCGAACCGTGCGGAGGCCTCCCAGATGCCGGCCGGCGTGCCGCCCGCCCGGCCGTCGAAGATCACCACGGTGCCGGTCCCGCCGCGAGCAGGACGCCCAGGGAGGCGTCGTCGCGCTCCGCGTGCTGCTGCCGCACGTACACCTCCAGGTCGGCGACGCGCTTGGCGTGCTCGTCCTCCTGGGTCAGCGGGCCGGGGCCGAGCGCGTGGCCGGAGAGCCGCAGCACGTCCTCGCAGGTGCGGGCCACGGTCGCGCGCACCCGCTTGGCGAGCACCCGGCCCGCGGCGCGCGCCTCCTCCGGCTCCGCGTCGCGGCCGCCGCGGGTGGCGGCGCCCGACGCGTCGACCCGGGCCGCGGCGTCCGCCAGGAGGACCCGGGCGGCGGCCAGCCGCTCGTCGACCGCCCCGAGGTGCATGGCCAGCAGCCGGTCGTCGGGCCGGGCGGCGGCGTGCGCGTGCAGGCGCCGGGCGACGCCGACGGCCCCGCCGAACCAGCACGCGGCGACCCCGATCGCACCCCACCAGAAGCCGGGCCGGTCCAGGTACCAGGACCCCTCGGCGACCAGGGTCGCCCGCGCCCGGTCGAACCGGACCGGCGTGCTCGGGATCTCGGCCAGGCCGCGCGCGGGCCACGGGGCGTCGACCGGCTGCACCTCGGGCGCGCGCAGGTCGACGGCGAACAGGCCGCGCCGGGCGTCGTCGCCGGCGAGGCGCGCGGTGACGAGCGCCGCGTCGAGGTCGCGGGACAGCGAGCACCACGGCTTCGTCCCGTCGAGCAGCCAGGCGGCACCGGTGTCGCCGCCGGTCGCGACCGGGCTCGCGGTGAGCGCCGGACCGGGGCCCTCGGCGGCGTAGACGCCCCAGGTGGACGCCGCGGGGTGCCCGGGGACCGTGCCCGCGGCCTGGTCCAGGACCGCCCGGGCGTCGAGGTGCGGCTCCACGGCCCGGGCGACGGCGAGGTCGTGCGCCGCGAGCGTGGCGAGCACCTCCCAGAGGCCCGCGGTCGCACCGGCGCCGGGGAGCAGGTCGTCGGGCCAGGTCACCACCACGCGCAGGGCGTCGGCGACCGTGCCGGGCAGCGGGGCGAGCAGCAGGTCCGGCGGCGGGCTGCCGTCCTGGAGGCGGACGGGGCGGGTGCCGTCGGGCATGGGTCTCCTCGCGGCTCGTCGGTCGTGGTCCGCCGGGGGCGCGGACCCGGTCGCGATCATCGCCCGGGGGGTGGGCGCCCGCCACCGGAGCGCTGACCAGGGGGATCGCCCGTCCGGGTGCCGACCGGGTCGGGTGCCGCACCGGGTCGGGGCGGGTCGGCGGGGGTCGGCGCGGGTCGGCCGGAGGGACCAGGTGCGCCTCCGCCGCAGGGCGGATGTGGGCGGCGCGGCCGGCTGGTTAGCGTGGCCGGGCCACCCGCCCACCACCCCGGAGGACCTGTCATGCCGTCCACCCCGCCGGCCTCCCGCGTGCTGAACGCCGCGGTGACCGGACTGGCCTCGACCGCCTACTACGCCACGCCGGACCTCATCCGGTCCCGCGCCGGGCGCGGCTGGGCGAAGGCCGCGCTGACCGGCGTCGTCCTCGCCGCCTCGGTGCCCGACCTCCGCCGCGGTCTCGAGGAGTCCCGCGCGCGACGGGCCGCCGCCGCGCAGGACCCGGAGGAGGAGCAGGTCGACTGGCAGGAGCTGTGGTCGTCCATGTCCCCGGGCCGGCGCGCCTCCGTGTGCGCGGCCGGCGCCGCGGTGCTGGCGGTCTCCGTCGGCTCGGTCGTCGGCATCGAGCGGGCGGTGTTCCGGCGGGGGGAGCGCCGCCGGGCCGCGGGCGTGCGGTTCGCCCACACCCGCCCGGCCGTGGTCTGGGGCGTCCTGGGCACCGCCCTGGCGCTCCTCCCGGACGACACGGGCACCCCGCCGCGCCCGCTCCCGCGCGCCTGACGCCGGGTCGGACCGCCGCCCCGGCGCGAACCGCCGCGCCGAGATCGGCGTCTCCCGCCGAGATCGGTGCTCCGACGCACCGATCTCGGCTCGAACCGCCGACCTCGGCGTCTGCGCGCAGAGCCGGCGGGCCGGTCAGCGGCCGACCATCGACATCCCCGCGTCGTCGTAGCGGTTGCCCTGCACGCCCAGCGTCGACGCCAGGGCGTCCAGCTCGGCGCGCTCGTCCGCCGAGAGCGCCACGGTCGTCGCGTCCGCGTTCTCCTGGACCCGCGACAGCCGCCGGGTGCCCGGGATCGGGACGATCCACGGCTGCTGCGCGAGCAGCCACGCGAGCGCGACCTGCCCGGGCGTCGCCCCGCGGCCCTCGGCCAGCGCCCGGACCCGCGCCACGAGGGCGGCGTTCGCGTCCCGGTTCTCGGCCGTGAACCGCGGCACCCGGTGCCGGATGTCGCCCTCCGCGAACGTGGTGGTCGCGTCGACGGTGCCGGTGAGGAACCCCTTGCCGAGCGGGCTGAACGGCACGAAGCCGATCCCGAGCTCGGCGCAGGTCGGCAGGACCTCCGGCTCGGGGTCCCGCGTCCACAGCGAGTACTCCGACTGCACGGCCGTCACGGGGTGCACGGCGTGCGCCCGGCGGATCGTGGTGGCGCCGGCCTCGGACAGCCCGAGGTGCCGGACCTTGCCCTCGGCGACGAGCTCCCCGACCGTCCCGGCGACGTCCTCGATCGGCACGTCCGGGTCGACCCGGTGCTGGTAGAACAGGTCGATCGCCTCGACGCGGAGCCGGCGGAGGGACGCCTCGGCGACCGCGCGGATCTGCTCGGGCCGCGAGTTCAGCCCCACCATCCGGCCGTCGGCGATCTGCCAGCCGAACTTGGTCGCGACGACGACCCGGTCGTGCAGCGGCGCGAGCGCCTCGCCGACCAGCTCCTCGTTGACGTACGGGCCGTAGACCTCGGCGGTGTCGACGAACGTGACGCCGAGATCCACGGCGCCGCGCAGGACGGCGATCATGTCGTCGCGGGTGCCGGGGTTCGGGCCGTAGGACATCGACATGCCCATGGCGCCGAGGCCGACGGCCGAGACCTCGAGACCCTGTCCGAGGGTGCGGGTGTGCATGGCGGTGCCTCCGTGGGGTCGGCGGGACGTGCGGGAGCGGGAGCGGGAGCGGGTGTGCGGGGTGCGGCCGCGGTCAGCCGAGGGCGGTCGTGGGGCTCGGCGCGGGGGCGAGGGCCGCGTCGGGGGCGTCGCCGCTCGCCGCCCAGCTGGCGAGCAGCTGCAGCGCGTCGGCGGACGCGGTCCCGGGGGCGGCGGTGTAGACGAGCATCGTCAGCCCGGGCGCCTGCGCGATCGGCAGCGTGTCGTACATCAGGTCCAGCCGCCCGGCGACGGGGTGCTGGATGTGCTTGAGGCCGCCGCGGTGCAGGTGCACGTCGTGCCGCGCCCAGCGCTCGCGGAACTCCTCGCTGCGGGTGGACAGCTCCCCGACCAGGTCGTGCACCGCCTTGTCGTGCGGGTCGCGGCCGGCGACGGCGCGCAGGATGCCGACGGTGTCCCGGGCGGCCTTCTCCCAGTCGACCCAGAAGTCGCGCGCGGCGGGGTCGAGGAACGCGAACCGGGCGTGGTTGGCGGGGCGGCCCGGGACGTGCGAGGGACCGGTGAACAGCGGCGCGTACAGCGCCCGGCCGAGCGCGTTCGTGGCGAGGACGTCGAGCCGCTCGTTCCGGACGACGGCCGGCGCGCCGGTCATGGCGTCGAGCATGACCTGGACGCTCGCCGGCACGGGCGGCGTGGGCCGGCGGCGGGCGCGCGCCGCGCGGGGGCCGGCGGCACGGGCGAGGTCGTGCAGGTGCAGCGTCTCGGCCTCGTCGAGCTGCAGCGCCCGGGCGATCGCCGCGAGCACCGAGTCCGAGACACCGGAGAGATTCCCGCGCTCCAGGCGCACGTAGTAGTCGGAGGACACCCCGGCGAGCATCGCGACCTCCTCGCGCCGCAGCCCGGCGACGCGGCGGTTCGACCCGTAGGCGGTGAGCCCGGCCTGGGCGGGCGTGATCCGCGCCCGGCGGGACGCCAGGAAGTCACGCACCTCGTCGCGGTTGTCCATGCCTCGACGGTACGTCCGCCCGCGCCGCGCAGGCAGGTCCTGCCAGTACCCGTCACGGCGGGGCCTGCCGCCCCGCCGCCGCCGGGTGTCTCCTGGGAGGGTGCGCGGCGGACCCGCCGCGCTCGACGCCCAGGAGGTACCCGTGGAGATCCGCACCCAGGAGCCGACGACCGCCGGCCCGTCCGCCCTGTTCACCGGTGACGTCTGGTTCGACGTCGTCGCCGCCCCGCCGGCGCCGTCCCGGCTGCGGGTCAACGTCGTCCGGTTCGCCCCGGGCGCCCGCACCCGCTGGCACAGCCACGCGGCGGGCCAGTCGCTGCACGTGACCCAGGGCGTCGCCCGCGTCGGCACGCGCGACGGCCGGGTGCTCGAGGCCCGGCCGGGGCAGACCGTGTGGTGCCCGCCGGGTGAGGAGCACTGGCACGGCGCCGGGCCGGAGGCCTTCATGGAGCACCTGGCGATGTGGGAGACCACGGACGCCCGGGACGGCTCCGAGACCACCTGGGCCGAGCCGGTCACCCAGGAGCAGTACGCGGGGGGCGACGCCCGATGAGCACCTGGACCGCCGACGAGCTCGACCGGATCGGGGCCGCGGAGGAGCTGCGGCTCGCCTCGTACCGTCCCGACGGCACCCTCCGTCCCGCCGTGACCATCTGGGTCGTGCGGGTCGGCGACGACGTCGTGGTGCGCTCGGCGTACGGGCCGGGGAACGGCTGGTTCCGCCGGGCGCAGGCGTCCGGGCGCGGCCGGGTCGAGGCGGGCGGGGTGACGAAGGAGGTGCGGTTCACCGCCGCCGACCCCGAGGCGCACGACGCCGTCGACGCGGCGTACCACGCGAAGTACGACCGGCACGGGCCCCGCATCGTCGGCAGCGTCGTCGGACCGCAGGTCGCGGACGTGACGCTCCGGCTGGAGCCGGCGGACGGCTGAGGCCGGCGACCGCCGGGGCGCTCGGACCCGGAGGACCGCGACGCGCTCGTACCCGACGACCGCCGCGTCGGCCGTGAGCGCCGCGGCGCCTGCCCCCGGCGGCCCGCGGTGCCTAGGCTGGCCGGGTGACCGCGCTGCACGAGATGACCGCCGTCGCCCTCCGCGACCTGCTCCGGTCCGGCGGCGTCGCGCCCGTCGACCTCGCCGAGCACTACCTCGGTCGCATCGCCGAGCGCGACCCGGCGCTGGGTGCCTTCGCGACCGTGACGCCCGACGCCGCGCGCGAGCGGGCCGCGGCGCTGCGGCGTGGCCCGGCACCGGGCCCGGACGCGCCGCTGTGGGGCCTGCCGACGGCCGACAAGGACCTCACCGACCGGGCGGGCGTGCCGACCGGGTTCGGGTCCCGGGCGTTCGGGGGCCCGTACCGGTACGTGCCCGAGGTCAGCAGCGACATCACGCAGGTGCTCGACGCCGCGGGGATCGTGTCGCTCGGCAAGACCGCGGCGCCGGAGCTCGGCTTCCCGTCCTACACGGAGACGCTGGTCGGGCCGCCCGCGCGCAACCCCTGGGACCCCGGGCGCGGGGCAGGCGGGTCGAGCGGCGGCGCCGCGGTGGCCGTGGCCGCCGGGCTGCTGCCCGTCGCACCCGGGTCGGACGGCGGCGGGTCCGTCCGCATCCCGGCCGCCGCCTGCGGGCTCGTCGGGCTGAAGACCACCCGCGGGCTCCTGCCGGCCGGCGGCGGCGTGGAGTCGCTCGGTGGCCTGGTCGTGCACGGGCCGATCGCCCGCACCACCGCGGACGCCGCGCTGCTGCTGGAGGGCATGCTGCCCCGGCGCGCCGACGGGGAGGTGGACCACCCGCGGACGCTGCGCACCGCGGCCGGGCCGCGCGGGTCCTACCTCGACACCGCGCAGCGCGGCCGGACGCCGGACGGCCGGTCCGCGTTCCGGATCGGGGTCAGCACGTTCAGCGCGTGGGAGGGGGCCTACGACATCGTGCTCGGGCCGGAGGCGCGCGCGGCGCTCGACGCCGGCGCCGCGGCGCTCGACGGGCTCGGGCACGCGGTGGCCGACGCCGGCACCTGGGAGCCCGACCCCGCCTACGCCCCGGCGTTCCGGACCCTGTGGATGGCGGGCGCGTCGGCGGTGCCGATCGACGACCCCGAGCGGCTGGCGCTGCTGGAGCCGCTCACCCGGTGGTTGATCGAGCGGGGGCGGGCGGTCCCGGCTCGGCAGCTCGTCGAGGCGGTCGGGGCGCTCGCGGCCTTCGAGCGGACGATGGTCGCCCGGGTCGAGGCGTACGACGCGGTGCTGCTGCCCGCGATGGCGCTCACCCCGCGGCCCCTCGGCTGGTACGACGCCGAGGACCCGGAGCGGAACTTCGCGCAGCAGTGCCAGTACACCCCGTACACCTCGATGCTCAACGTGTGCGGCCTCCCGGCGATCACGGTGCCGACGCACTGGACCGAGCCGGACGACGCGGCGCCGGCCGGGCTGCCGATGGGCGTGCAGCTGGTCGGGCGGCCGGGCGGCGAGCACGTGCTGCTGGCGCTCGCGGCCCAGCTCGAGGAGCGGCTGCGCTGGCCGGAGCGGCGGCCGCCGGTCTGGTGAGGCCCGCGCACCGTGCACGGACGTACGCGTCGATGCGTACGATCGTCCGCATGACCACGACCGACTACTTCGCCGACGACCCGCGCACCAACCTCGAGCGGATGCTGGCGGGCGACCTGTACATCGCCGACCAGGAGATCGAGGACCTCACCCGGCGGTCCGCGCGGCTCGCCGAGGCGTACGGCCGGGTCGCGCTGCTCGACGACGAGGCGGCCCGCGCGATCCTCACCGACCTGCTCGGCACGCTCGGCGAGGGCACCGGCATCCGCCCGCCGCTGCGCGTCGACTACGGCAAGAACATCCACGTGGGCGCTCGCACCTTCGTGAACTTCAACCTCACGGCGCTCGACGTCGCGACCATCCACATCGGCGACGACTGCCAGATCGGCCCGAACGTCCAGCTCCTCACGCCGATCCACCCGGTCGAGCCGCAGCCCCGCAAGGACAAGCTCGAGGGCGCGAAGCCCATCGTGATCGGCGACAACGTGTGGCTCGGCGGCGGCGTCATCGTCTGCCCGGGCGTCACGATCGGCGAGAACTCCGTCATCGGTGCCGGCTCGGTCGTCACCCGGGACATCCCGGCGAACGTCGTCGCCGTCGGGAACCCGGCGCGGGTCATCCGGGAGAACATCGACCGATGACCCGACGCCACGACCCGGGCCGGCGCGACCGCATCGTCGAGGCGTGCCTCGACGTGCTCGCCGCCGAGGGGGTCGCGGGCACCTCGCACCGCAAGGTCGCCGCGGCCGCGGACGTGCCGCTCGGGTCGATGACGTACCACTTCGACGGGCTGGACGACCTGCTCCGCGCGGCGTTCGACCGGTACGCCCGGGGGTTCGGCGAGCGGTTCGACGCCCTGATGGCCGCCGCACCCGACCGGGCGGCCGCCGTCGACGCGCTCGTCGCGTACGTCCGGGGCGAGGTGATGGTCGACCGTCGCGACCTGGTGCTCAGCCACGAGCTCTACACGCTCGCGGCGCGGGACCCGGGGTACCGGGACCTCACGACCGCGTGGATGGCGCGGAGCCGCACCTCGCTGGAGCGCTGGTTCGACCCGACGACGGCCCGGGCGCTGGACGCGCTGGTCGAGGGGCTCGGCATCCACCGCGCGCTCGACACCGGGCCCGGTGACGACGCGGCGGTCGAGGCCGGGGTGCGGCGGGTGGCGGGGACGGGCTGAGGCCCGGGCCGTCGCGGGTCAGCTCGCGCGGCGCAGCTGGGCGTACGTCGCGGACATCCGCTCGAACTCGTCCCGGGTCAGGCCCATCGCCTCGATGAGCTCGGCCTCGAGCCGGTGGTAGGCGTCCTGCTCCGCGACCGTGCGCGGCGGCGGCGTCGCCGAGAACCGCGCGTGGATCTCCCGGAGTCGCTCGTGGTCGATCGCCCGCCTGCTCATGCCCCGAACCGTACGACCGACCACTGACACGCCCCGGTGCGCGTGCCGTGAACCGCCCGCGAGGGCCACCGAGGTCCACCGAGGACGACCGAGGGCCACCGGAGGGTGGGCCGGGTGGGCCGGTCCGTGCGCGGGTCAGAACGGCGGTGGTGCGTCGTGCGGGTCGGTGGTGGCGTCGTGGGTGCGTCCGGTGCCGGGGCGGACCAGGTAGCGGTGGCCGGTGGGGGTGATCCACTCGAACAGCCCGGGTTGGATCTGGCGCAGCCGGAAGCCGCCGTCGGTCTTGAGGCGGTGGTGGCGGTGGCAGAGCGGGCCGAGGTTGTCGGCGTCGGTTCTGCCGAGGGGTGTGTCGGGTGGGTCCCCGGGCTGCGGGTGGTACTCGATGGTGTGGTCGAGGTCGGTGCTGCGGGCCGGGACGGTGCAGCCGGGTGCGGCGCAGGTTCTGTCGCGGGTGCGGACGAGCTCCGCGAGCCCGGCTGGTGGTCGGTAGCGCTGGCGTCCCACGTCCAGGACCTGGTGGGTGACGGGGTCGGTGACGATGCGCCGCCAGACGCCGCCGTCGGCCAGCGCCCGGGCGCGGACGGCGTCGATGGGGCCGTAGCCGTCGAGGTCGGCGGGGTGGTCGTCCAGGCCCAGGAGGGTGGAGGCGGCGATGGTGACCCGCACCTCGGCGCCGGGGCGGCCGGTGCAGCGGGTGCAGCCGCGGCGCGGGGCGGCGGTCGCGAGGTCGGACGCGGCCGCGCCCGGGACCGGCACGCTCGGCGCAGGCGCGGTCGGTGGGGGCTCGTGCGGCGCGGTGCCGGGAGCCGGGTCGCCGACCGGGATCAGCGTGGCGGTCGGGATGGGCTCGGCCGGTCGGGTGGGCGCACCGCGGGTGGTGTCCGGGTACCGCCTCGACGCCCGCCGCTGGGTGGGTACCGGTGGGGGTGGGTCGAGGTGGACCTCGAACGCGGGACCGTCGGACTCGGGGACGTCCCCGACGACCAGGTCGCGCAGCCCGTCGGCTCGGAGCTGGTCCAGGGTGCGCGGGTCGCCGAGCGCCTTGGCGGTGCGGGCGGCGTGGTGCAGCACCCCGTCGACCCGGGTGGCGTCCTCGGCCGCCAGCACCACCCACATCGCGGCCATCCCGTGCGGGCGTCGCCGGGGTCGGGTCACGCGGCGGGTGCACCGGGCCCGGGTGTGCCGGCCCGCCTCGCCGTCGGGGTCGGCGAGGCGGACCTCGCGGGCGACGCGCTGCTCGAGCTGCCTGCGGGAGCACTGGTGGGCGTCGGGCAGGACCGTGTCCTCCACGGCGTGCGCGGCCTGGTACGGCAGGTCGGTCAGCCCGGCGGCCAGGACCTCGGCCTTGCCGGCGTCGATGTGGCCGGTCTCCAGCGCCTCGCGGGTCGCGGCGAGCACGCTGCCCAGGACCAGCGCCCGGTGCACCGCCTTGTTCGCGGTCATCATCGACCACCCCAGCCGCATCGCCAGCTCGTCGCCCGCCACGCACCCCTGCGTGGGTGGGGCACCGGCCATCGGTGACCACTGCGGGAGCATCTCGGGGCGGGTCGCCAGCTCGGCGACCGCGTCCAGCATCGCGGCGTGCTGGTGGGCCTCCATCCGCGCCCGCGCGGCCACCACCTCCACCAGGATCGCCGGGGCCAGCACCGTCAGGTCCAGACCGCGCAACCACGCGTCCAGCACGGGCCCGGGAGGGCACGCGGCGATCGCCTCGACCTGCCGCTGCTCACC
The DNA here is from genome assembly GCF_005239125.1 of Cellulomonas hominis. Classification (GTDB taxonomy): domain Bacteria; phylum Actinomycetota; class Actinomycetes; order Actinomycetales; family Cellulomonadaceae; genus Cellulomonas; species Cellulomonas hominis_A. The sequence goes on from NZ_SZYE01000028.1 coordinate 23,910, forward strand.
CGTCCGCGGCGCCCCACCGAACGCCGCCACGGGGTCGGGCCCGTAGTCCGTCAGGCAGACACCGTCGGGCCCGTAGACCGGCAGCACCAGGCCGGCGAGCGCGTCGCCGTCGGGGTGTTCCTGCAGGTCAGCCATGCAAGAACGCTACCGGCCGCCACCGACACGGCGCCCCGACCGAGCGCTTCCCTGGGGACCACGCACGGCCCGCGCCCTGTGCAGGACTCGCCGCCCGCCCCCCGCGCGCCTCAGCCCGTCGCGAGGTGCGCGACCAGCCGGTCCAGGAGCTCCGCCTGCGCGACGACGACCAGGTCGCGCGCCTCCGCCACGGGCACCCACCGCAGCTCGTCCAGCTCCGGGAACGTGACCGTGCGCCCGCTGCGGGGCGGCCAGTCGACGGTCACCTCGCTCACCGGTCCGCGGGGCGCGTCGAGGTCCAGGTCGCCGGCCCGCGCCCACACCCGCACGACCTTCCCCGCGCGCTGCCGGACCTCGCCGAGGTCGACGTCGGTCCCGTCGGGCGCGGGGACGCCGACCTCCTCGGCGAACTCGCGCAGCGCGGTGGCGTGCGGGTCCTCGCCGGGCAGCGGCTCGCCCTTGGGCACCGTCCACGCGTGCGGCTTGCGGGCCCAGAACGGGCCGCCCATGTGCCCGAGCAGCACCTCGGGGCCGTCCGTCCCGGGCGCGCCCGCGGCCGGCCGGTGCAGCAGGAGGCCCGCGCTCGTGCGGGCGGACGCGGCGGCGGCCACGGCTCAGCCCTCCGGGAGCAGGACCTCGACGCCGGCCTCGTCCAGCGCGGCGCGGAGGTCGGCGGGCGGCGGGGCGTCGGTCACGAGGTAGTCGGCGCGCCCGAGCTCGGCGATCTGGGCGAACAGCCGGCGGCTGAACTTCGACGAGTCGGCGAGCACCGCGACCCGGTCCGCGCGGTCCATCATGTCGCCCATCATCGACGCCTCGACCAGGTTGCTCGTCGAGTAGCCGACGTCGGCGGAGACGGCCCCGACGCCGATGAGCGCCAGGTCGCACCGGATGTCGACCTCGGGCTGGTGGGTCCAGGCGGGCAGCCGCACCGGGCCGAGGGTGGCCTGGTCGGTGATCCGCACGCTGCCGCCGAACACGTACAGGTCGCGGTAGGCGGACGGCGCGAGCTCGGTCGCGCCGCGCAGGCTGTTGGTGGCGACGGTGAGGTCCCGCCGTTCGCCGAGCGCCCGGACCAGGGCGAGCGTGGTCGTGCCGGCGTTGACGATGATCGCCTGCCCGTCCCGGACCAGCGCGGCCGCCCGGGCACCGATCCGCTCCTTGGCCTGCGTCTGCATCCGCATCCGCACGTCGAGCTCGGTGTTCGGCCTCGGCGCGGTGCTGAGGCCGACGGCCCCGCCGTGGGTGCGCACCAGCGCCCCGTCGGCGTCGAGCTGGTCGAGGTCGCGACGGATGGTGTCCGCGGAGACGTCGAACCGCTCGGCGAGCTGCGCCACGGTGACCTCGCCCGCCTCGGTCACGTACGCGGCGAGCTCGGCCTTGCGCCCTGCCGGGAGGCGGCGCGGTGCGGTGTCGGAAGACGACATGGAGACACATCTAGCACAAAAACGCGTGGTCCCGCAGGAAGTCGCGGAAACCTACCGCATGGTCACGCACTGCGCCGTCGGCGCTGATGGTGGCCGGTTCGTCCCGTGATCGCCCGGTACGGCGCCCGTGCGGCACGGGCGGCACGGTCAGGTCTCGGTGCGATCACGCGCATGGACGTGCCCTTGACGGCCGCAGAGACCCGCACTACCGTGCTCAAACACGCAGAGAAGCGCACTCAGCCGCACAAAGCGGCATCCCGGAGGGAGAGTCATGAGCAACGGAGCTCGGATGCGGTACCTCAGTGCCGCGGCCATCGCCGGGGCCTCGGCCCTGGTCCTGACCGCGTGCGGCAGCGGCGGCGACGCCGCGGTCGGTGGCGGGTCGGACGACGGCGACGTCACGCTCGAGTTCGCGCAGTGGTGGGAGCCCGAGCTGCCCGACGGCGCGTTCCGCGAGCTGATGGACACGTTCGAGGACGAGAACCCCGGCATCACCGTCGAGCTGCTGAGCGGCCCGTACGCGTCGACCAAGGAGCAGGTCCTCGCCGGTGCGGCCGCGGGCACCATGTCCGACGTCGTCGGCCTGGACGGCGCCTGGGTCAGCGACTTCGCCAAGCAGGGCGCGATCGCCGACCTGTCCGCGCTGATGGCGGACGACGGGTTCGACGACGGCCAGCTGGTCAGCCAGGTCCAGGTGGACGGCTCGACCTACATGATCCCGGTGGTCAACTTCGTGTACCCGATGTTCACGAACGACGACCTGCTGGCCCAGGCCGGCGTGGACGCGCCGCCGAGCACCCGCACCGAGTTCCAGGACGCGGCCGAGGGCATCACGGCGCTGGGCGACAACACCTACGGCTGGGTGCTGCCGCTGTCCCTCGAGGCGCCCAACGGCGTGCAGAACGACGTCATGTCGTGGGTGTGGGCGTCCGGCGGTTCGATGCTCGACGACGGCCAGCCGGCTCTCACCGGCAACCCCGACGTCGAGAGCGGCGTGCAGTTCGTCGCCGACCTGTGGGACGCGGGTGTCGTGGCACCGGGCTCCTTCACGATGAAGGAGCAGGACAAGGTCGAGGAGTTCACCAACGGCCGGGTCGGCATGATGATCGACTCCCTGGCCCACGTGACCACGATCCAGGAGGCCAACCCCGACCTCGACTTCTCGATCTCCGCCATCCCGGCCGAGGACGGGTACACGGGCGAGCGCGGCATCCCCTACGCCTCGTGGGGCATCGGCGTCGCGGAGAACTCGGAGCACAAGGCCGAGGCGATGAAGCTGGTCGAGTTCCTCATGAGCGAGGAGACCAACGCGAAGCTGTCGTCGATCGCGAACGCGTTCCCGGGCAACACGGAGTCGGTGCCGGACTTCGTCGAGGACAACGAGCTGTTCGCCACGGCGTTCGAGATCTACCAGGACGGCTACCCGGCCAACGAGTTCACGGGTCTGCCGGTCGCGGAGGAGCTGATGCGCCAGCTCGGCGAGCAGCTGCAGAAGTCCCTCAACGGCGACCAGAGCGTCGACGACGCGCTCGCCGCTGCTCAGGAGCAGTGGGAGAGCGAGTTCTGACCGACCCCAGAGCGACCGCGCCGGGCGGGCACCCCTGAACCCGCCCGGCGTGGTCCCCGGTCAAGGAGGACCGAGAGTGTTCACCTCGCACGTCGAGCGACCCGTGGTCGCTCCCGCCGCCGGCGGAGCGCCCGGCCCGGACCGCACGGCGCCGCCCGAGCAGCCGCCCGCCCGTCCCGGGTGGGCGCGGCTCAAGCGCCGGCTCACCCCCTACGGGTTCCTGACGCCGACCGGCGTCCTCATGGCGATCCTCATGCTCACGCCGATCGTCATGGTGATCTGGTACTCGCTGCTGGACGGCGTGATCACCACGAAGAACTCGGCGTTCGTCGGGTTCGCCAACTACGCCGAGGTGCTCAGTGACCCGGTGTTCTACACCGCGGTCCGCAACACGCTCGTCTTCACCGTGTCCAGCGTGGTGGCGCACTTCGCGATCGGCCTCGGCTTCGCGATGCTGCTCAACACCCCGCTGCTGAGCCACCGCACCAAGGCCTTCTTCCGGGTGATCTACGTGCTGCCGTGGCTGTTCACGGTCGCGATCATCGCCGTGCTGTGGCGGCTGCTGCTCAACCCGAACGGCGTCGTCAACTACCTGCTCGGCACGCTCGGGCTCACGAGCGGCCAGACCGAGTGGCTCGCGGACCCGAGCACGGCGCTCGCCGCGGTCACGTTCATCAACATCTGGTCCGGCTACCCGTTCTTCATGATCAGCCTGCTGGCCGGCCTGCAGGGCATCCCCAAGGACCTGTACGAGGCGGCCCGGGTGGACGGGGCGACGCCGGTCCAGCAGTTCCGGGCCGTGACCCTGCCGCAGCTCCGCCCGATCATCATCTCGATGGCGCTGCTGGACTTCATCTGGACCACGCAGCAGTTCGCGCTGATCTGGATGACCACCGGCGGCGGGCCCATCAACGCGACCGAGATGCTCAGCACCTTCACCTACAAGCTCGCGTTCAGCCGCTACGAGTTCTCGGTGGCGTCCGCGTCCGCGGTGGTCGTGCTGCTGCTGTCGATGGTCCTCGCATTCTTCTACGTCCGGCACCAGAAGGCGCGTGACTGACATGGCGACCCTGACCCCCACCCCCGTCCGCGCCGGCTCGCCCCAGCTGCGCCGCCCGCCCGCGAAGACCGGGCAGAAGGCGCTGGTGCTCATCGCGCTGACGCTGGGCGCGCTGTTCGCCGGCCTCCCGGTGCTGTGGATGCTGTCCAGCTCGTTCAAGGCGAACCCGGAGATCTTCGCCTCGCCGCCGCGGCTCGTCACCGAGGGCTTCTCGTTCGACGCGTACACGTCGATCCTCACCGACCCCGTGAAGCTCCGGTTCTTCGGGAACTCGTACCTCGTGGCCGGCGCGGTGACGCTGCTGACGCTGCTGGTGGCGGTGCTCGCGGCCTACGCGTTCAGCCGCTACGAGTTCCGCGGCAAGAAGGTCATCAACGTGATGATCGTCAGCGTCCAGGCGGTCCCGCCGATCACGCTGCTGATCCCGTACTTCGGCCTCGTGGTGGCGCTGCGGCTCTACAACACCTATCCCGGCCTGATCCTCACGTACATGGTGTTCACGCTGCCCTACGCGATCATCATGATGACGGGGTACTTCAACACCCTCCCGCGGGAGCTCGACGAGGCGGTCAAGGTCGACGGTGCCGGGCCGCTCACCGCCCTGTGGCGCATTCTCGTCCCCATTTCGGTGCCCGGCCTGGTCTCGGTCGGGATCTACACCTTCATGATCGCGTGGAACGAGTTCCTTTTCGCGCTGACGCTCACCCGCACCGAGGACATGCGGACCGTCCCGATCGGCATCCAGCTGCTCATGGGCCAGCACTCGTACAACTGGAACGAGATGATGGCGATGAGCATTCTCGGGTGCATTCCTGTCCTCGTTCTCTTCCTGTTCTTCCAGCGGTACTTCATCGGTGGGATGACGGCAGGGGCGGTCAAGGTCTGACGACCTCGGCCACGGCACGGCAACGACGCACGACCCGACACGAAAGAGGAGTCACCCCATGTTGATGAACGGCGCGGACCTGCTGGCCGTCGCGAACGAGCACAGCTTCGCGGTGCCGGCGTTCAACATCAGCGACTACGCGATGTTCAACGGCGTCGTGGACGTCTCGGAGCAGCGGCGCGCGCCGCTGATCGTCGCGATCCACCCCGACGAGGTCAGCCACATCGGCCACGACGTCCTGCCCGCGCTGATCCAGCGCGCGCACAAGGCGTCGGTGCCCGTGGCGATCCACTGGGACCACGGCGGGACCTACGAGCAGATGCTCCGGGCGTTCCAGATCGGCTTCACGTCCGTGATGATCGACGGCTCGATGCTGCCGTACGAGGAGAACGTCGCTCTGACCGCCCGGGTCGTCGAGGCCGCGCACGCGGTGGGCGTCTCGGTCGAGGGCGAGCTCGGCACGATCGGCAAGCTCGACGAGCAGGCCGAGGCCGGCGTCGCGGTGTCGGACATCATCTACACCGACCCCGAGCAGGCCGTGGACTTCGTGCGGCGCACCGGCGTCGACAGCCTCGCGGTCGCCATCGGCACGGCGCACGGCCTGTACCCGAAGGGGCTCACGCCGGAGCTCAAGCTCGACCTGCTGACCGACATCAAGGCCCGGCTGCCCATCCCGCTCGTCCTGCACGGCGGCTCGGGGAACCCGGACGACGAGATCGGCCGCGCGGTGAAGCTCGGGGTGAACAAGATCAACATCTCCAGCGACATCAAGGTGGCGTACCACGACCGCATGCGGGAGGTCCTGGCGGACCTGACGCTCCGCGAGCCGAACACCATCCAGCCGCCGGCGATCGAGGCGATGAACGCGGTCGCGGCGCAGAAGATCGAGCTGTTCGACGCGGCCGGCAAGGCCGACCTGTACTGAGGCCGGCCCCACCCACGCCCCGGTCCGGGTCGGCACACCCCGGCCCGGACCGGGCTGCACCACCACCGCCGGCCACCACCGGCACCGCACAACCGCACGGACCGCGAAGGAGCGGCAGATGGGCACGCGCTACGTCCTCGGGCTCGGGGGGACCGTCGACTACGAGATCGACTGGGACCCCGCGACGCTGACCCGGCTGGCCGCCGAGTGGGGCCTGCGGGCCGACGAGCTGGACGCCGGGGTGCCGATCCTCAGCGAGCGGGACCTGCTGCGGTCGCTGCTCGGGTTCGTCCGGGACGGCGTCGGCGGCGAGCGGTTCGTGGCGTCGTCCGAGATCGTCGAGGCGTTCGCGCGCCGGTTCGAGCGCCGCGTGACGCTGGGCGGCACCTGCGTGCGCGCCGCCATCGCGATGGACCGGGTCCGGGACCTGCCGGCCCTGGTGCACCTGGTGAGCATCGACGACGACGTCCGGCGGCTGCTGCCGGCGTCCACGACCTACCTGTGCTCGGCGGACCGGGACACCACCGACCCGCACCTGATCGTGCAGTACCCCGCGGCGTCGCCCGTGCGGGTGGCCGGCGAGGACGTGGTGGCCGCGCACCCGAACCGGCTCATCTACGTCAACGACCCGCCGAACCTGGAGCTCGTGCTGCACCCGGGGCTCGGCGACGCGGTGGCCGCCGCGGACGTCACGCTCGTGTCGGGGTTCAACGTGATCCAGGACCGCGCGCTGCTGGCGGACCGGCTGGCGACCGTCGCCGCGGCGCTGGACGGGCGCGCGCCGGGGTCGTTCGCCTACTTCGAGGACGCGGGGTACCACGTGCCCGCCCTGCGCGCCGACGTGCGGGACGCCCTCGCCGGCCGCGTCGACGCGTGGGCGATGAACGAGGACGAGCTCCAGGCGTGGATCGGCCGCACGGTCGACCTCCTGGACGCGGCGGACGTCGCGAAGGCGCTGGTCGACCTGCGGGCCGCGGTGCCCGCCCGGGCGCTCGTCGTGCACACGCGGTACTGGGCGCTCGCGGCCGGGCCGGGCGCCGGCGAGCTGCGCGCGGCGCTGCGCGGGGGCATCACCATGGCGAGCACCCGGTACCTGCACGGCGACGACTTCACCGTCGACCACTACGCCG
>NZ_SZYE01000290.1 GCF_005239125.1 Cellulomonas hominis
GCCGCCGCGTGGGGTGGTGCCGCCGCGTGGGGTGGTGCCGCCGCGGGGGCCCGTGCCGCCGCCCGGGTCGGTGGCGCCGCCGCGCGGGCCGGTCGGCCCGGCTGCGCCCGTGCGCGCGGGCGGCCCTCCGGGACGGGGTGGTCCCGTGCCCGGGCCGGTCCCGTCCCCGGCGACGCAGCGGCCGTTCGACGTCGCCCGGCTGTTCGTGCTCGCCGGCGCGGGGCTGGTCGCGGCGGCGGCGCTCGTGTTCGCGTTCTTCTTCCTGGCCGGATCGCCGGGCCCGCGGGTCGTGGTCATGCTGGTCGCGACCGCCGGCGCGGTGGCCGGGACGCTCGCGCTGCGCCGCAGCGGCCTGGGCGCGTCGGCCGAGGCGGTCGGCGGGCTCGTCGCGGCCCTCGCCGTCGTGGACGCCTGGATGATCGCGCTCCTCGCCGACGGACCGGTCCGGTGGCTGGCGCTCGCGTTCCTGCTGCTCGCCGTCGGCGTCGGGCTGCCCGCCGCCGGCCTCGCCGTCCGGGTGCGCGCGTGGACGGTGGCGGTGCTGGTGCTGCCGCTCGTGCCGCTGTGCGTCGCCGCGGCGTGGCCGGGCCCGTGGGCGTGGCACCTCGCCCTGCTCGCCGCGGCGCTCGTGACCCTCGTGCGCGCCGGGTACCGCCGGGCGGTCGCCGCCCGGTTCGGCGCCGACGGCTCCGTCGTCGACGCGGTGCTGGCCCTCGGTGCCCTCGCGCTGATCGGCGGCGCCCTGATGGCCGCCGTCGTGCTGCCGGAGCCCGTGCCCGGCTGGGAGACGGGCGGGCTCGCGCTGGCGCTCGTGCTGGCGGCCGTCGTCACCCGGGTGCAGGCGCTCGCCGAGCGGCCCGCGTGGGGCGCCGCGGCGGCGTGGGTCTGGGTCGCCGGCGGCATGGCGGTGCTGTCCGCGGGCGTGGCCGTCGCGTCCGTGCTGCCCGCCCCGCTCGGCACCGTGCCGCTCGCGGCCGCCGCGGCGTGGGCCCTGCTCGTGCTCGTGCCGCGGCTGCTGCCCGGCGACCGCGGCTCGGAGGCGGCGTACCGCGCCCAGGTCGCGGGCGGCTGGACGGCGCTCGTCCTCGCCACCGGGCCGGGCACCGCGGTCGGGGTCCTGGAGACGCTCGGCCTGCTCGGCGCGGTGCGGCTCGACACCGGCGCCCCGCTGCCGGGCGACGGCTGGGCGCTGCCGCCCGGGGCGTTCGACACCACGGGCTTCGGGGCCGGCGCCGGGCCGGTGCTCGCCGCCGTCGTGCTCGCCGGGGCGCTCGCGGCGATCGGGCGTGTGCCGCTCCTGGCGGTCGCGGAATCGGTGCCCGTCGCGGCCCTGGGCGGCCGGCCGCTGCCCCTCCAGCCGGGACCGCCCCGGTACCCGGGCCGACCCGGCACCGTCCTGGTCCGCAGCACCGTGTGGCGGCAGCACGCCGCGGTGGTCGTCGGCCGCGCGTGCCTGCCGCTGGGCGTCGTCCTCGCTGGGTGGGTCGCCGTCGGGCTGCTCCGCCCCGCCTCGGTGTCGCTGCTGCTCGGCGAGCTCGTGCTGGCGGCGGTGCTGGTGGAGGTCGCCCGGCGGGTCCCCGCCGCGGGCGCCGCGCCCGGTCTTGCGGCCGGTCTCCCGGCCGGCACGGCCGACGCGGCCGGCGCGGCCGGCGCGGCCGGACCCGCGCGGGTCCGGCCGGTCCGGCGGATCCCGTGGCGGGCCACCCTCGTCCCGACGGCGTTCGCGCAGATCGCCTTCCTCGCCCTGCTGACCTGGGTCTCGCGGCCGACGACCGCGCTCGGCGCCGTCGCGGTCGTCGCCCTGCTGCTGCGGGCCCGCGCGCTCCTCCCGCGGGACGTCCGCGTGGTGCTGGTCGGGCTCGCCGCGGCCTACGCCGGCGCGGTGCTCGCGGTCGTGCTCGCCTGGTCCCGCTGGGACGGCTTCGGCGTGTCCGGCGGCGTCGCGGTCGCCCTGCTCGCCGTGGCGGCGGTGCTGGCGGTGCTGCCCCGGGTCGGCGACGACACCTGGCTCGGCGTGCTCGTCGTGGCGCTGGTCCCCGCGGTGGTCGCGGTGGCGGCCGTCGCGGTCGACCGCACGTGGTGGGGCGCCGGAGCCGCCGCCGCGCTGCTGCTCGTGGAGGTGCTGCTGCTCGACACCCGACGCCGGCCGGTGCCCCCGTGGGCCCGGGTCACCGCGGCCGCGCTCGTGCTGCCGACCGTCGCCGTGGTCGTCATCTGCGCGGGCGCCGAGCTGCTGCCGGGCTCCGGCTCACCCGTCCTGCTGCCCGTCGTCGCCGTGCTCGCCGCCGCAGCCGCGGTGGCGGCCCCCGCGATCGGCGACCGGCTGCGGCACCGCGCGCCCGGCACCCCGGGCGGCCAGGCGCGCGTCGCCGTGGAGCTGGCCGCCGCCGGCACCGGCGCGGTCGCGCTCCTGCTCGGCATCGCGCGGACCCCCACCGGCGCCGACACCGTGCTCGTGCTCTGCGCCCTGCTCGGCTCCGGGGCCACGGCGGTGGCGCTGCGTCCCGACCGGCGGCTCGCCTGGTGGCCGGCGGCGCTGCTGTGGTGCGGCGTGACCTGGTCGGCGCTCGTCTGGTGGGGCGTCGGCCTCGTCGAGGCGTACACCGCGCCCCCGGCCCTGGCCGCGATCGTGGTCGGCACGATCCTCGCGCGCCGCGGCGACCGGTGGCGGCCGCTGGTGGCCGCCGGGGTCGCGCTGCTCGTCGCCCCGACGCTGCTCCTCGCCCTCGCCGGCCGCGACGTGGGCCTCCGGTCGGCTGTGCTGCTCGCCGTCGCGGCGCTGGCGGTCGCCGCGGGCGTCCTCGACCGCCGCCGGGTCGCGCCTGCCCTCGCCCGGTCGGCGCTCACCGAGC
>NZ_SZYE01000291.1 GCF_005239125.1 Cellulomonas hominis
GCGGGACGACGGGGGCCGCCGGGGCGTCCGCGGGGCGGTCGGCGGCGAGGTCGGGGGCGGTGCCGGCGGGCGCCACCGGGTCCGTCGCGAGGATCCGGGCCAGCAGGTCCTCGTCCCCCGGGTGCGCGGCCGGCCCGGGGGCGCCGACGCCGTGCGCGGCGAGCAGCGCGCGCAGGGCGTCCGCCTCGGCGGAGGCGCCGCGGAGCGCCGCGTCGCGGTCGTCGTCGGTCATCGGTCCCTCCCCCCGGGTCCTGAGGTGTGCGTGCCGTCGTGCGTCGTGCCGTCGTGCGTCGTGCCGTCCTGCGTCGAGCCGTCCAGCGCCGCGGCCAGCCGGGCACGGGCCCGGGACAGCCGCGAGGTGAGCGCGGTGAGCGAGCAGCCCAGCACCTCGGCGGCCTCGCTCGGCGTGAGCCCCGCCCACACGGTCAGGGACATCGCCTCGCCCTCGGCCGGCGGCAGCTGCGCGAGCAGCCGCCGGGCCAGGTCGTCGCCGGCCAGCCGGTCGGACGGGTCCGCGACCGGAGCCCGGGTGGGCTCGGCCGCCGCGACGCCCACGACGGTGCGCAGCTGGCGGCTGCGCTGCTCGTGCACGTGCTTGATCTTGTTGCGGGCGACGCCGAACACCCAGGGCCGGAGCTGGTCGCCCGCGGGTGCGTGGGACCAGCGGCGCCAGAGCACCAGGAAGGTCTCCGCGACCACGTCCTCGGCCAGGTCGTCCGGGACCTGGCGCCGGGCGTAGCCGCGGACCTGGGGCGCGAGCAGGCGGTACGCAGCGGCGAACGCCTCGGCGTCGCCGTCCTCCGCGAGGGCGCGGTCCTGCCCCTCGTCGCCCCCTGCCCCCACGCCGTCCTCAGGTCGCTCGTCAGCATGTCGTCGCAGTCATCGTACGGACCGAGGCGCTGCCCACGGACACGACGGGTACCTGGGCGCCCACGTTCCAGCAGGTGCTCGAGCCGGTGCCGCCGGCCCCGGAGTACGTGCGGACGTCCACCGACATCCGGTTCCACACCGACCCGGCGTTCGTGACGCCCGTGTTCTGCAGGCCGGTCGAGGCGGTCGACCAGAACGTGCCCGTGTACCCGGGCCCGCTCCACAGGCAGAACCGCCCCGCCGCGCACTGGCTGGCGCTGAAGGCGATCGCCTCCACCGGACCCGCCGGGTCGTCGTCCGCGGCGCCGGCGGCCGGCGCGAGCGCGGACAGCGCCAGGAACGCGGCGCCGACGAGGGCGGCGCGCGCACGGCGGGCGGCAGCGGGCTTCACATGGAGTGTCATCCCGCCATCGTCCGAGCGGGTCACGTTTCGTTGGTGTGAGATCTGTCACACCGCGCCGCGTGGCAGAGTCGTGCCCCGTGACCGACCGCTACGCCCCCGACGACCACCTGGGCCACCGCTCGCTGCTCGTCGCCGCCGCCTACGTGCTGCTGCTCCGCGGGGACGAGGTGCTGCTCCAGCTGCGCCGCGGGACCGGGTACATGGACGGCCGGTGGGCGACGCTCGCCGGGCACGTCGACCCCGGCGAGTCGGTGCACGAGGCCGCCGTGCGGGAGGCCGCCGAGGAGGCCGGCGTCCGGCTCGACCCGGCCGACCTCGAGCCGGTGACGACGTTGCACCGGTTCGAGCGCGGCGGCCCGCAGGTGGAGCAGCGGTGCGACTGGTTCTTCGTGGTGCGCCGGTGGTCGGGCGACCCCGCGGTCGCCGAGCCCGACAAGGCGGCCGAGATGCGCTGGTTCCCGCTCGGCGCGCTGCCGGACCTCGTGGTCCCGCACGAGCGCCTGGTCCTGGACGGGGTCCGCGACGGCTCGCTGCCGGCGGTCGTCTCGCTCCCCTCCTGAGCCGCTCCGCCGCCGGCCCGGCCCGGCCGGCCCGGGCGAGCCGTCCGCCTACGCTCTCCGGCCCGCCCCGCCCCGGTCGTCGTGGGCGGCGCCGGACACCGTGGGCGACGCGCCGCCCGGCGCGCCCGGCAGCCGCAGCTCGGCCCGCAGACCCGCGACGCCGTCCGCGCGGTCGCCCAGGACCACGTCGCCCCCGTGCTCCCGCGCCACCTCGCGCGCGATGGCGAGACCGAGCCCGCTCCCCCCGCCCGGTCGCGCCCGCGCCGCGTCCAGCCGCACGAACCGCGCGAACGCCCGTTCCCGGTCGGCCGCCGGGACGCCCGGCCCGTCGTCGACCACGGCGACCAGGCCGTCGGCGGCCTCCACCCGCACGGACGTCGCCGCGTGCCCGATCGCGTTCTCCACCAGGTTGCGCACCACCCGCCCGAGCGCGGCCTCGTCCCCGCGTGCCCGCCCCGCGCCGACCACCTCGACCGCCACGCCCCCGGACGCGGCCGGTCCTGCGCCCCCGCCCGCGCCCGGTGCCACGCCCACGCGTCCGCCCGCCCCGGCCACCGCGAGCGCCACCGCCTCCCGCGCCACGTCCCCCAGGTCGACCGCGGCGTCGGGCACCGGCCGGGACCCGAGGCGCGCCAGCAGCAGCAGGTCGTCCACCAGCGCCTGCATCCGCCGCACCTGCTCGCCCAGCCCGTCGACGAGCTCCCCCGGCTCGTAGGCCGCCGGGTGCGTCGCCGCCACCTCCAGCTGGGCCCGCAGCGCGGCGAGCGGCGTCCGGAGCTCGTGCGCGGCGTCGGCGACGAACGCCCGCTGCCGGCCGGCCGCCTCCTCGAGCCGGTCGAGCATCTCGTTCAGCGTCCGGGCCAGGGCGCCCACCTCGTCGTCGGTGCCGGGGTCCGGCAGCGACCCGGGGCCGCCGGCGCGCGCGACCTGCGCCGCAGCGGCCCGGAGCCGCTCGACCGGCCGCAGCGCCCGCCCGAGCGCCACCCAGATGGCGGCCGCGAACAGCGCCGTCAGCGCCGGCACCACGCCCGCGAGCGCCAGGCG
>NZ_SZYE01000292.1 GCF_005239125.1 Cellulomonas hominis
GGGCTCGTGGGGCCGGCGACGGGGCGAGGGCGGACGCCGCGGACGGGGCTGCCGGGGCGGACGCGGACGCCGCCCGGGACCGGCAGGTCGCCGCGCTGCGCGAGCACTTCGCCCGCCTGGGCTTCGACCCCGAGATCCGCGGGAGCGAGGTCCGGCTGCGGCGCTGCCCCGTGCTCGACCTGGCGCACGAGCGCGCCGAGGTGGTGTGCGGCGTGCACCTGGGGCTGGCCCGCGGCGTGCTCGCGCGGGTCGGCGGGCCGGTGTCCGCGGCGGGGATCGTGCCGTTCGCGGGGCCGGGGTACTGCGTGCTGCGCCTCGCGGGGGCCGTGGCGGGAGCGGAGGCCGTGGCCGCGGCGGGGGCCGGGCCCGCACCGATACCTCCGTCCGAGGCAGGTCGATCCCGTGCGTGAGCCACCGCGCGTCGGGCTCCGGCTCACGGTGCTCGTGCCCGCCGGGGTGGCGGTGCTCGCGGGTCTCGACGGCGCCCTGCTGCTGCTCGGCCTGTCCGCGCCGGTGCGGTCCGCCCGGCTGGAGCAGGTGCACGGGCCGCTGATGGTGCTCGGGTTCGTCGGCACGGTCGTGGCGCTGGAGCGGGCGGTGGCCGTCGGCGGCCGTCGGGCCCTGCTCGCGCCGGCCTGCCTCGCCGCGGGCGCCCTGCTGCTGCTCAGCCCGGCGCCGCTGGTCGCCGGCGGTCTGGCGCTGGTCGCGGGGACCGCCGGGCTGTGCGCGATCTACGCCGTCGTCTGGCGGCGGCAGCCGTCCACGGCCCTGGCGGTCCAGGCGCTCGGCGCCGGCCTGGCCGTCGTGGCCGCGGGGCTGTGGGCGCGCGGGGTCGCGGTGCCGTACCTGGCGCCGGCGCTCGCGGGGTTCCTGGTCCTGACCGTCGCCGGCGAGCGGCTCGAGCTCGGCCGGGTCGGCGGGCTGCCGCGGACCGCGGAGGACGCGGTGCTGGCGTGCGCGGTCGCCTGGTGGGTCGCCGCGGTCGCCGGGCTGCTCTGGCCCGGGCCCGCGCACGTCGCGCTGGGCGGCGTGCTCCTCGTCCTGGTCGCGGTGCTGGTGCGGCACGACGTCGCCCGGCGCACGGTGCGGGGGACGGGGCTGCCGCGGTTCATGGCGGCGGCGATGCTCGGCGGGTACGCGTGGCTGGCGGTCGCGGGCGCGATCTGGCTCGCCGCAGGCCGGGTGCTCGGCGGCCCGGCGTACGACGCCGTGCTGCACGCGGTGTTCCTCGGGTTCGTGGTGTCGATGCTCATGGCGCACGCCCCGGTCGTGCTGCCCGCCGTGCTGCGCCGGCCGCTGCCGTACCGGCCGGTGATGTACGCCCCGCTGGTGCTGCTGCACGCCACGCTGGCGCTGCGCCTGCTGGTGGGGGACGCGCACGGGCAGACGTGGGCGGTCCGGGCCGGCGGGGTCGGGAACGTGGTGGCGCTGCTGTCCTTCCTGGCGGTCGCGGCCGCGAGCGTCGCGCTGGGTCCGGCGCGACGTCCGGGCGCCGCCGCGGGAGCGCCCGCGTCCGCCGGGGCGCGGGTCGACGCGGTGCCGGCCGGGCCGCGGGTCGGGTCGTCGGCCGGGTCGCCGATCACCCTCGGCGTCCGCCCCGGGTCACCGGGCGGGGCGTCGTGAGGCGCGCCGACTGGCACCTGCGGGCGCACGTCCTGGTGCTCGGCTGGGGCGTCGCGGCCGCCGCGGTCGCGCTCGCCCACCGGTGGGCGCCCGCGTCCGGCTGGTTGATGGTGCACCTGCTGCTGCTCGGCGCGGCGAGCACCGCGGTCCTCGTGTGGAGCCAGCACTTCGCCGACACCCTGATCCGCCGGGCCGCGCCGCGGCGGGCGCTGCTGGTGCGGCTCGCCGTGCACACCGCCGGGTCGCTGCTGGCGGTGGCCGGCGTGGTCGGGCGCTGGACGCCCGTCGTGGTCCTCGGCGGGGCGATGGTGGCCGGCGCCGCCGTGGACCAGGCCGTGCGGATCGCGCGGCAGGGCCGCGGCGGGCTGCCGACCCGGTTCGGCCACCTCGCCCGGTACTACGTGGCCGCGGGCGCGCTGCTGGTGCCGGGCGTCGCGTGCGGAGTGCTCATGGCGCGGTTCCCGGTCGGCCCCGAGCTGCACGGCCGGCTCGCCGTCGCGCACGTCGCCCTGTCGGTGCTCGGCTGGATCGGCGTCACGGTGGCGGGCACGCTCGTCGTGCTCTGGCCGACCGTCCTGCGCACGCGGATCGACGACCCGACCGAGCGCGCCGCACGGCGCTCCCTGCCGGTCCTGGTCGCCGGGGTCCTGCTGCTCGCCGCCGGGGCGCTCGCGGGCGTGGCCGGGCTCGCCGGGACCGGGGCCGCGGTCCTCGTCGCCGGCATCGGGCTGCTCGCGGTGCCGCTGGCCCGGCTGGTGCGCGGGGCGCGCGCCGGGACGTTCGCGGTGCTGTCGCTCGCCGCCGCGGTGGCGTGGTGGGTCGGGGCCACGGCGGTGCTCGGCGTGCGCGTGCTCGTCGCGCCGACGTGGGAGGACGCGGCCGCGGGGGTGTCGGCGCTGACGCCGGCGCTCGTGGTCGGGTTCGCCGCGCAGGTGCTCGTCGGGTCCCTGTCGCAGCTGCTGCCGGTCGTGCTCGGGGGCGGGCCCGCCGTCGGCAAGGAGACGTCCGCGCTGCTGAACCGGGGGGCGGAGGCGCGGGTCGTGCTGCTGAACGGGTCGCTGGTGCTGTTCCTCGCGCCGACGCCGAGCCCGGTCCGGGTCGGGGTGTCGGTCGTCGGGCTGGGGGCGCTGGTGGCGTTCCTGGTGCTCGCCGTGCGGGCGGTGCTGGCCGCGCGGCGGCTGCGTGCGGCCGCCGGGGCACCGGTGCCGCTCCC
>NZ_SZYE01000293.1 GCF_005239125.1 Cellulomonas hominis
GCCGCGTGCTCACGACCGTCGCGACCGAGCCCGGCGCCGACGGCCCGCGCGCGGTCCGCGCGTTCGCGGAGGGCTACCTGCTGGCCGCCTACCGCGTGCAGCGGATCGGCGCGCCCGCCTCGCCGACGGAGGCGCCGGCCGAGCGGCTGGTCGTCGTCGGCCGGGAGGGCGTCCGGGTGCAGGCCGCGCTCGACGAGGCCGTGCGCGGCGCGACCGCCACCTGGCTGGTGCGCGACCTCGCCAACACCCCGTCCAGCACCAAGGACCCCGCCTGGGTCGCCGACCGCGCGTCGGAGCTGGCCCGCGCGGCCGGCCTGCGGGTCGAGGTGCTCGGCCCCCGCGAGCTCGAGGCCCAGGGCTTCGGCGGCATCCTCGCCGTCGGCGCCGGGTCGGCGTCGCCGCCGCGGCTGGTCACCGTCTCCTACGACCCGGCGGGCCCGGCCGGCACCGCGGGTCGCCGCCGGCAGCACGTCGTGGTCGTCGGCAAGGGCATCACCTACGACACGGGCGGCCTGTCCATCAAGCCGCGCGAGGCGATGGTGCCGATGAAGACCGACATGGCCGGCGCCGCCGTCGCGCTCGCGACCGTGCTCGGGGCGGCCGCCGCCGAGGTGCCGCACCGGGTGACCGCGGTGCTCCCGCTCGCGGAGAACCACTTCGGCGCCTCCTCGTACCGCCCGGGCGACGTCCTGCGGATGTGGGGCGGCCGCACGGTCGAGATCGCGAACACCGACGCCGAGGGCCGCCTGGTGCTCGGCGACGCGCTCGCCTGGGCCGACGCGACGCTCGCCCCCGACGTGCTCGTGGACGTCGCGACGCTGACCGGCGCCGCCAGCCTCGGGCTCGGCAAGCAGCACGCGGCGCTGTACGCCACCGACCCGCGGCTCACGGCGGCGCTCGAGGCCGCCGCCGCCGAGTCGGGCGAGCCCGTCTGGTCGATGCCGCTCGTCGAGGACTACGCCGACGCCGTGCGCTCCACCGTGGCGGACCTGCGGCACGTCCCGCAGGACGCGAAGTACGGCGGCGGGTCGATCACCGCGGCGCTGTTCCTGCGCGAGTTCGTGGGCACCCGGACGTGGGCGCACCTGGACATCGCCGGCCCCGCGCGGTCGACGGCGGACAAGCACGAGGTCACCGAGGGCGCCACCGGGTTCGGCGCGCGTCTGCTGCTGCGCTGGCTCGCCGCGCTGCGCTGACCCGGGCCGCGCTGACCCGGGCCGCGCGTCCGAGCAGCACGACGGCCGGCCACCCCGCGGGGTGGCCGGCCGTCGTCGTGCCCGGCCCGGTGGCTCAGCGGCGCACGGCCACCAGCAGGCCGTCGCCCACGGGCAGCATCGCCGGCATCAGCCGGTCGTCCTCCCGGACCAGCCGGCCCGTCTCGCGCACCAGCGTGGTCGCCTCGTCCCGCCGGGCCGGGTCCGCGACCCGGTCGTGCCAGAGCGCGTCGTCGACGGCCAGCACGCCACCCGGCCGGAGCAGCCGCACGGCCCGCTCGACGTACGCCGGGTAGCTCTCCACGTCGGCGTCGACGAACACCAGGTCGTACGCCCCGTCGGTCAGCCGCGGCAGCACGTCCAGCGCCCGGCCGGAGATGGTGCGGGTGCGCGCCGCGCGGACGCCCTCCTCGGCGAACGCCTGCTTGGCCGCGCGCTGGTGCTCCACCTCGACGTCGATCGTGGTGAGCACGCCGTCCGACGGCATCCCCCGCAGCAGGTGCAGGCCGCTGACGCCCGCCCCGGTGCCGACCTCGACCACGGCGCGCGCCCGGGACGCGGCGGCCAGCACGGTGAGCGCGGCGCCGGTGCCGGGCTGCACGGGCGTGCAGCCGAGCTCGCCCGCGCGGTCCCGCGCCCGCAGCAGGGTGTCGTCCTCGGGGACGAAGCCCTCGGCGTAGACCCAGCTCGCGGCCTTGTCGGTGGCGATGATGTCCTCCTGGTCGGGGGGTCGTGCGCGCCGGGTGCGGCGGGCGGTGCGCGGACGTGGCGCCGCCGCGGGCCAGCCTAGTGCGCGCGGCGGCCGGGCGGCCCGCGGCGCCCCGCGGCGTCACCCGCGCGCGAGGGAACCGGGCGGGACGTGTGCGCGTTGTGCGGAAGAAGGGGTGGGCCCGGTTCGCACCGGGCCCCGCGCCCTGGGACACTGGGTCCCTGGGACTTCGCGCCGCACCCGCGGCCCCCGAGCAGAAGGACGTGGATGGCGACCTCGTTGCCCGACCCGGACTGGCAGCCCCCGACCTGGGAGGCGATCGTCCGGGAGCACTCCGCGCGTGTCTACCGCCTCGCCTACCGGCTGACCGGCAACCGGCACGACGCCGAGGACCTCACGCAGGAGGTGTTCGTCCGCGTCTTCCGGTCGCTGTCGACGTACACCCCCGGGACGTTCGAGGGCTGGCTGCACCGGATCACGACCAACCTGTTCCTCGACGGCGCCCGCCGCCGCCAGCGCATCCGCATGGACGCGATGGGGGAGGACGGCGACCGGTACCCCGCGACCGGTGCCGGCCCCGAGCGCGCCTTCGAGCACGAGAACCTCGACGTCGACGTGCAGCGCGCGCTCGACGAGCTCCCCCCGGAGTACCGCGCGGCCGTCGTGCTGTGCGACATCGAGGGGCTGTCGTACGAGGAGATCGCGGTGACCCTCGGCATCAAGCTCGGCACCGTGCGCTCGCGCATCCACCGCGCCCGCGCGCGGCTGCGGGTGGCGCTCGAGCACCGGGCGCCCTCGGCCGCACGCGCGGCGACGGCGGAGCCCGCGGGCGACCCCGCCGAG
>NZ_SZYE01000294.1 GCF_005239125.1 Cellulomonas hominis
GGGGCGAGGGGGTGCGGGGCATCGCGGGCGATCCTGCCACGGCCGCCCCGCCCCCGGCCGGACCGAGGTCCCCGGCCGTCCCGGTGTCGCGCACGTCGCACCCGCTCGGGGCCGCGTCCGGCGGGTGCCGCGCGCCGGAGTCAGTACGCTGGTGGCAGCACGCGGTCCGCCGCGCGCCGCTCCACCGTGCAGGACCGACAACCACACAGCGTCGACGTCCCCGGTGTCGGCGTGCGCGCGACGAGGCCGCACCCCGCCGAGGACCGACACAGGAGGTCAACATGGCCGCGCCCGCCAGCGCGCAGCGCATCCGGGAGACCATCGAGCCGGTGGTGACCGCCGCCGGCCTGTGGCTGGAGGACGTCGAGCTGGGCCGCGAGGGCGGCCACGCCGTGGTGCGCGTCGTGCTCGACGCGCCGGAGGACGCCGAGGAGCAGGTCGACCTGGACGGCGTCGCCGACGTGTCCCGGGCCGTCTCCGCCGCGCTCGACGACCTGGACGGCCTGCCCGACCGCTACACCCTCGAGGTGTCCAGCCGCGGCGCCACCGCGCCGCTGCTGGCCCGCCGGCACTACGCCCGGGCGGTCGGCCGCCTGGTCGTGCTGCAGCTCGCCGAGGGCGGGTCGGTGACCGGCCGCCTGGTCCACGTCGAGCGCGGGGCGACCGACGGCGAGGACGCGGTCGTGGTGACGCCCGAGACGCCGGGGGTCAAGGGCCGCCCGGCGAAGATCGGCGACCCGGTGCGCCTGCCGCTCGCGCAGGTGCGCGAGGGGCGCGTCGAGGTCGAGCTGGTCCGGGACAAGGACGACGCACGGGGCGGCGACTCCGCCCCCGACGGGCCGCAGGGCCGGGAGGACTGATCGTGGACATCGACATGCAGGCGCTGCGGCTCATCGAGCGGGAGCGCGAGATCAGCCTGGACGTGCTCGTCTCGGCCATCGAGCAGGCGCTCCTGTCCGCCTACCACCGGACGCCGGACGCGCACCCGGACGCGCGGGTGGAGCTGGATCGCCGGTCCGGCCACGTCACCGTGTGGGCGCGCGAGCGCACCGTGGTGCCGGCGCCGGACGCCCCCGAGCCGGCCGAGGACGGCGACGGCACGGTGACCGCGGTGCCCCCGACGACGACCACCCTGGGCCCCGAGTTCGACGACACCCCCGCGGGCTTCGGCCGCATCGCGACGGCGACCGCGCGCCAGGTGATCGTGCAGCGGCTCCGGGACGCCGAGGACGACCAGGTGCTCGGGCAGTTCCGCGGCAAGGAGGGCGAGGTCCTCGGCGGCGTCATCCAGCAGGGCCGCGACCCTCGGGTGGTGCTGGTGGACGTCGGCGGCACCGAGGCGGTGCTCCCGGCGCACGAGCAGGTGGCGACGGAGAAGTACGTGCACGGCGAGCGGATCCGCGCGCTGGTGCTGGACGTGTCCCGCGGGTCGAAGGGCCCGCAGATCACGCTGTCCCGGTCGCACCCGAACCTCGTGCGCAAGCTGTTCGAGCTCGAGGTGCCGGAGATCGCGGAGGGCCACGTCGAGATCACCGCGCTCGCCCGCGAGGCGGGGCACCGCACCAAGATGGCGGTCCGCTCGCGCGTGCAGGGCCTCGGGGCGAAGGGCGCGTGCATCGGCCCCCTCGGCGCCCGGGTGCGCGCCGTGATGGCGGAGCTGCACGGGGAGAAGATCGACATCGTCGACCACTCGGACGACCCGGCGGAGATGGTGGCGCACGCGCTGTCGCCCGCGCGGGTGCTGTCCGTCACGGTCGTGGACCCGGCGGCCCGCGCCGCGCGCGTGGTCGTGCCGGACTACCAGCTGTCGCTCGCGATCGGCAAGGAGGGCCAGAACGCCCGTCTCGCCGCGAAGCTGACCGGCTGGCGCATCGACATCCGGTCCGACGCGCAGGGTGCCGACGGCGCCCAGGGGTCCGCGCACGAGGGCGCGCAGGCCGCCGGTTCGCCCGCGGCGGAGGCCGACGCCGGCGGTCCCGGTCGAGTCGGGTGACGTCGCGCGCTAGACTGAGCGCGGCTGGGCCGGACGCCCGGCTCTCCTCGCCGAGCAGGCGCCACCCCGACACCCACGCAGCGGATCCCGCGGCGGAGGTCGTCGTGGGCCCGGTGCGCACGTGCGTGGGGTGCCGGAACGCCGGTCCGAGGTCGGTCCTGCTGCGCGTGGTCGCGGCGACGACGGACGCGGGAGATCCCGCGGTCGTGGTCGACGTGCGCCGGGCGCTGCCGGGCCGGGGGGCGTGGCTGCACCCCGATCCTCACTGCCTCGAGCTCGCCGAAAGCCGTCGTGCGTTCCCGCGTGCCCTGCGTCTCGCGGGGCCGCTGGACACGTCCGCGGTGCGGGAGCACCTCGGGGCATGAGGAGGACCGTCGCCGCCCGGGCACCCCGCCGGGGTGGCATGTGCACCGTCGAACAGGGAAAGCGGGTCGAAGAGCCGATGGCTGCCCGATGAGCACGCACCGATGAGTACCCAGCGATGAGTACCCAGCACTAACGACGGTCCGACCCTGTCCGGGCGGACCGAGACAGGGAGAGATGTGGCCAAGGTCCGCGTCTACGAGCTCGCCAAGGAGCTCGGAGTCGACAGCAAGTCCCTCATGACCAAGCTGAACGAGCTCGGAGAGTTCGTGCGCTCGGCGTCCTCGACGATCGAGCCCCCGGTGGTCCGCAAGCTGCGGGACACCTACCCCGCCGGTGGTGGTGCCAAGCCCGCCGCGAGCCGGCCCGCCGCCTCGCCGGCGCCCTCGGCGAGCCCCGCCGCCCCCGCGCCGTCGGCCCCGGCCGCCGCCGCG
>NZ_SZYE01000295.1 GCF_005239125.1 Cellulomonas hominis
GCCACCCCACGCGGGACCGCGGGCACCGGCGCGGAGGACGACGACGCCGCGACCCGGGCGCAGCGCGCCGACGCCTGGCGCCGCATGTGGGGCTTCCCCGGCACGGACGAGGGCGGCGCACCGACGCAGGACGACGACAGCCGGACGGAGGAGGGCCGATGACCGCACGCACCACGGGGCACCGCCCCGGATCCGCGCGCCTGCGCCGCCGCCTCGCCGCCACGGCGATCGCGCTGGTCGCCGCCCTCGGGCTCGCCGCCTGCGCCGACCCCGTGCCCGAACCCACGCCCGATGCGGTGCCGGCGGTCCCGCCGCCCGCCCTCACGGTCGCCCAGTCGACGGACGTGCTCGACCAGGTGGGGACGGTGCTCGCCGCCGGGGACCAGGCGCTGGACCCCGCGGGTCTCGGCTCGCGGCTGCTGGGCCCGGCGCTCGCCATCCGCTCGGCGGAGTACGTGCGGGCCACCGCCACCAACGGCGAGCGCCCGCCGGTCACCATCCCGACGACCGCGCAGACGCTGATCACCCCCGACACCACGAGCTGGCCGCGGACCCAGATGGTCGTGACGGAGCAGCCCGCGGACCTCCAGGCGCCGCTGCTGCTCGTCCTGGTGCAGAACGGGCCGCGGGAGCCGTACCGGCTGTGGAGCTGGGCGCGGCTCGGGCCGGCGGTGCAGATGCCGCTCACCGCGACGCCGGAGGAGGGGAGCGAGCCGGTCGCGGCCGACGACGACTCGCTGCTGCTGACACCGACCGAGGCGCTGGCGCAGTACGCCGACGTCCTGACCAACGGCGACGCGTCCGCGGCCGCCGCCACCTTCCCGGCCGACTTCTTCCGCACCGCGATCACCGAGGCGCGGAACCAGACGACGGCGAGCCTCCAGGCGGTCGCCACCGTCGCGGAGACGGTCGCCCCGGTCGAGGGGGCCGTCATGGCGCTGCGCACGGCGGACGGCGGGGCCATCGTCGTCGGGCAGCTGTCGACGGTCACCACCATCACCCTGTCCCAGGGGAGCATCACCCTCAACGACCCGTTCGACGCGGCGCTGGCCGGCAAGACGAGCGTCTCGAAGAACCTGGTCCGCACGTGGACCGACGTGGTAGCGATGTACGTGCCGCCGACCGGCGGCGGCGAGCAGGTGACCGTGCTGGCGGCGGAGCACGCGCGCACGGCGGTCACCGGTGAGTGATGACGTGAGAGCACGCGAGAGCAGGAGCACTTCGGCATGAGCCAGAACCCGGCCCACGAGCCGCGCCTCAACGTGCGCGGGGCGGTCGACCTCTCCGGGCTCGGGCGCCCGGCGACCCCCGCGCCCGGCACCCCGGGCGGCCTGCCGACGCCGGGCCCGTACACGGTCGACGTCGACACCGAGGGCTTCCCGGCCCTGGTGCAGTCCTCGACCCAGCACCCGGTCGTCGTCCTGCTGTGGGCGTCGTGGAGCGAGAGCAGCATCAACCTCGCGCGCGACCTCGGGGCGCTCGCCGACCAGTACGCCGGTCGGCTCCTGCTCGCCCGGATCGACTCCGAGGCCAACCCGCAGGTGGCTGCCGCGTTCCAGACGCAGTCGGTCCCGGCGGTCGTCGCGGTGCTCGCGGGGCAGCCGCTGCCGCTGTTCCAGGGGGCGCCGCCGGCGGACCAGGTGCGCGGCGTGCTCGACCAGGTGCTCGAGGCCGCGGCCGCGAACGGAATCACCGGGACCGTCGCGGCCCAGGAGGCCGAGC
This sequence comes from Cellulomonas hominis, assembly GCF_005239125.1. Classification (GTDB taxonomy): domain Bacteria; phylum Actinomycetota; class Actinomycetes; order Actinomycetales; family Cellulomonadaceae; genus Cellulomonas; species Cellulomonas hominis_A. The sequence continues at coordinate 1,723 of NZ_SZYE01000295.1, forward strand.
CGGTGCCGGCCGAGCCCGAGGAGCCGCCGCTGCCGCCGCTGCACCAGGAGGCGTACGACGCGATCGAGCGCGACGACCTGCCCGCCGCGGCCGCGGCGTACGAGCAGGCGCTCCAGGAGAACCCGCGCGACGAGATGGCCCGGGCCGGGCTCGCCCAGGTCGGGCTGCTCAGCCGGACCCGCGACGTCGACCTCGCCGCGGTGCGCAAGGCGGCCGCGGACGCGCCGACCGACGTCGACGCGCAGCTCGCCGTCGCGGACGTCGACGTGCTCGGCGGTCAGGTCGAGGACGCGTTCGGCCGACTCGTCGACACGATCCGGGTCACGTTCGGCCCGGACCGGGAGCGGCTGCGCGTGCGGCTCGTCGAGCTGTTCGACGTCGTGGGCGCCGACGACCCCCGGGTCGCCGCCGCGCGCCGGGCGCTCGCGAGCGCCCTCTACTGACGGCGGACCCCGCGCGCGGCCGGTCGGCGAGCGCGGCGTCCGGGCAGACGGGCCCGTCCGACCTCCGTGGTCGGGCGGGCCCGTCGCGTTCCTGGGGGGCGAGCCGGCCCCGCGGCGGGCCGCGTCCCTCCGACCCCGGCACGCGGATCGCCGCAGGTGAGCGCGCTGGACGGGGTGACCGCCGTCACGGCGCCCCGAGTTGACGCTCTCTCGGGGTCGTGCGTAATGTTCTTCTTCGTCGCCCGGCAGGGAGGAACGGACACCGAGGATCAACCCGGTGGCTGGTCCCGCGGACGACCACCCCCTTGGTACGGCCGGAACGGGACTGGTGTCCCGGACGTCGCCGCGCCGCGGGACGATCCACACGGATCGGGACGGTCCACACGGACTTGACCGGGCGGAGCGGATCGGATAAGTTTGAACGGTTGCCTCCGGTCAGGTGCTCACACGAGTGGCTGAGGGATGCGCGTCTGTTCTTTGAGAACTCAACAGTGTGCCTAGTAGTTGATGCCAAGATGGTTCATCGGCTCGGGTGGTCGTTCCCGTTCGGGGGTGGCTGGTCGTGGTCGGTGGGTCTTGGTTGATA
>NZ_SZYE01000296.1 GCF_005239125.1 Cellulomonas hominis
GGCGGCGTCAGCGCCGGCGCGGGAGCGGCGGGAGCGGCGCCGCGCCCACCCACGCCCCCAGCACCGGGCCCGCGTCCGCCCCGGCCACGTCCGCGATGCACGCCGCGAGCGCCGCGGTCGTCACCGTGCCGTGCCGGTGCCGGGCGGTCCAGGCGCGGAGCACGTCGAAGAACGCGGCGTCGCCCAGGTCGAGCCGCAGGGCGTGCAGCGTGAGGGCGCCGCGCTTGTAGAGCCGGTCGTCGAACATCAGGTCGGGCCCGGGGTCGCCGATCACGAGGTCCTGCGGCAGCCCGGCGAGCCGCTGGTGCACGGTCCGGGCCTGGGCGTCCGCCGACCGCCCGCCGGCGTGCTCCTCCCACAGCCACTCCGCGTACGCCGCGAACCCCTCGTGCAGCCAGATGTCCCGCCAGGTCGCGGCGGTGAGGCTGTTGCCGAACCACTGGTGGGCGAGCTCGTGCGCGACCAGCCGCTCGGTGCCGCGGCGCCCGTCGACGTGGTTGGCGCCGAACACGGAGAGGCCGTGCGCCTCGAGCGGGATCTCGAGGGCGTCGTCGGTGACCACCACGTCGTACCGGTCGAACGGGTAGGGCCCGAACCGGTCGACGAACAGCGCCATCATCGCGGGCTGGCGCGCGAAGTCGTGGGAGCGCGCCGCCCGCAGCCGGGGCGGGGCGACGACGTCCTGGGGCACCGGCCCGGCCGCCAGGGCCGACCGCTCGTAGCGCCCGATCTGCACCGTCGCGAGGTAGGGCGCGGTCGGCTCGCGCTGCTCGAACTCCCAGCGCACCCGGCTGGACCGCTGGCGGCGGGACACGAGCGCCCCGTTGCACACGACCTCGTACCCGACCTCGGTGGTGACGGCGATCCGGAACGCGGCCTTGGCGCACGGCCGGTCGTCGCACGGGAACCAGGACGGGGCGCCGTCGGGCTGGCCGGCGACGATGACGCCGTCGGTCAGCTCCTCCCAGCCCACCTCGCCCCACGGGCCGCGGCGCGGGCCGGGGCTGCCGCCGTAGTGCACCTCGACCGTGACCGGGTCGCCGGCCGCGACCTGCCGGGCCAGCCGCACCTCGAGCCGCCCGTCGCGCACCGCGAACCGCCCCGGCCGCCGCCCGTCCACCAGCACGCGGGAGACCTGCAGGCCGACCAGGTCGAGCGCCAGCCGGTCCAGGTCGGTCGCGGCGGTGGCGTGCACGACGGCGCGCGCGTCGAGCCGGTTGGTCGCGACCCGGTAGTCCAGGTCCAGCTCGTAGCGGGCGACGTCGAGGCCGCCGGGGCCCCGGTCGGGCAGGTACGGGTCGACGCCGGCCGCGACCTCCGCGGGCCCCGTCGACGCCGGCGCGCCCGGGCCGCCCGTCACGCGGTCACCGGTGCGACCGGGTTGCCGGTCCACCGGCTGCCCGCGGGGATGGACTCGCCGCGCAGCACGAGCGACGCGGGGCCGACGGAGGCGCCCCCGCCGAGGCTCGCGGCGGGCAGGACCACGCCGTGGGGGCCGACGCTCGCGCCGTCGTCCAGGCGGACGGTGTCGATGCTCATCACCCGATCATGGAACAGATGCGTCTGGAGCACGCACCCGCGGTTCACCGTGGCCCCGTCGCCGAGCGTCACGAGGTCGGCCTCGGGCAGCCAGTACGTCTCGCACCAGACCCCCCGGCCGATGCGGGAGCCGAGCGCCCGGAGCCACAGGGTCATCGCCGGCGAGCCGACCGTCGCGGGGCCGAGCCACGGCACGGCGACCACCTCGAGGAAGGCGTCGGCGAGCTCGTTGCGCCAGACGAACCCGCTCCACAGCGGGTGCTCCCCCGCCCGGATCCGGCCGACGAGCGACCACTTCGCGAGGACGGCCACCGCGCACGCCGTCACGGCCGCGCCGACGACCACCACCGGCGACAGCAGCGCCGCCGCCCCGAGCCCGTGGGAGTGGGCGACCTCGCCGAGCACCAGCAGCACCGCGACGCCGATCCCGAACGCCACGACGACGGCGAGCAGCCGGCAGGCCTCGACGAGCGCCCGGGCGACCCGCAGCCGCGTCGGCGGGTCGAACGTGCGCGAGGTGTCGGCGTCGCCCGGCGTGCGGCGCAGCGGCTCCGGCGGGGAGCCCAGCCACGACGTGCCCGGCTTGGCGCGCTCGGGCGCGCCGGACAGCACCGCGACCAGCCCGCGCTTCGGCACCGCGCGGCCGGGGGCGATCATCCCGGAGTTGCCGAGGAAGGCGTACTTGCCGACCTTCGCCCGCTCGACGCGCAGCCAGCCGCGCCCGAGCTCGTAGGAGCCGATCAGGGTGTCGTCGGCCAGGAACGACCCGGCGCCCACCGAGGTGAGCGCGGGCAGCATCAGCACGGTCGAGGCCTCGACGTCCCGGCCCACCCGCGCACCGAGCGCCCGCAGCCACAGCGGCGTCAGCGTGCTGGCGTACAGCGGGTACAGCGTGCTGCGCGCGTCGTCCATGAGCCGCTGGGTGGCCCAGACCTGCCACCCGGTGCGGCTGCGCACCGGGTGGTACCCCTCCGCGACGCCGATCCCGAGCAGCCGGACGCCGCCGAGGGTCACCCCCGCCAGCACGGCGAACGAGGCGAGGGCCGCGAGCGGCACGGCCCGCAGGGCGTCGTCCCACGCGCCGCCCCACGACCCGGCGTCCCGCAGGTCCGCGGCCACCACGAGGAGCCCGACGACGGCCGCGACGACCGGCAGCGCGGCCAGCGCCGCGGCGGTGGC
>NZ_SZYE01000297.1 GCF_005239125.1 Cellulomonas hominis
GGGCGCCCTGCAGGACCGCGTCGAACCCGGTCGGCGCGGTGCGCGCGGCACCGGCCGCCGCGGCGGCCGCGGCGCGCGGCGGCGCGGCGGGAAGCGTGCTGATGGTCACGAGGCGGCCCCCCAGAGGGACGTGAGCAGGGACGAGGTGGACGTGGCGGCGCCGGCCGGGCCGGAGCCGAGGGCGCCGAGCGCCGAGGTGAGCGAGGTGGCCTGGCCCTGCCCCGCGCCCGCCGAGCCGGCCGAGCCGGTCAGCAGCGCGAGGGCGTTCTGCCCGGCCGCGGTGCTCGCGAGCGCCGAGGACAGCGCCGACGAGGAGAGCCCCGACGAGGCCGACCCCGACGCGAGGGCCGCCGACGTGAGCGAGGCCGCCCCGCCCGCGGCGGGCGAGGCCTGCGGCAGCACCCGGCGGATGGTCGTGGGCTCGGCGTAGACGTCGCGGATCGTGACCGACTTCCCGGGCTTGGGGGCGTCGATCATCTGGCCGTCGCCGACGTAGATGCCGATGTGCTTCCCGCCGTTCAGCACGATCAGGTCGCCGGGCAGCGCCTGGTCGAGCGACGGCACCGCCTCCCCGAGCGTCGCCTGGTCGCGGGCGACCCGCGGCACCCCGGAGGTGATGCCGAGGTCGGCGAGCGACCGCAGCACCAGCCCGGAGCAGTCGAGGCCGCCCTCCGCGAGCGACTCGCCGCCCCAGACGTAGGGCGTGCCGAGGTACTTCTTGGCCGCGTCGACCAGGTCCTGGCCGGTGACGGTCGTGGACAGCGCGTGCGCGGGGACCGTGCCGGGGTCGGCCCCGCCGGTGAGCCCGGCGAAGGCGGTCGCGAAGTCGGTCCCGGCGGTGGCCGGCGCCGCGGTGGCGGTCGCGGGGGACGACGACGCGGCCCGCGCGGTGGGCGCCGGCACGGTCACCGGCTCGACGTACGCGCGGATCTCGGCGATGCGGGCCTGCACGGCCGCCACTCCCCCGGTCACCGGTCCTCCTCCGGGGCGGTGCCCGCGGGCACCGCCGCGCGGCGGCCCGCGACCTCGTCGAGCACGACCTGCTCGGCCCGCTGCTCCTCGACGCGGACCGCGGCCTCGTGCTTCTCCTGCAGCTTCTCCAGCGTGCGGGTCTGCGTGCGGGCGGCGGACCACGCGGCGTCGGCGGCGTCGACCTCGTCCTGGGCCACGAGGACCTGGGCGCGCCGGTCGACCAGCAGCGCGGACAGCGCGAGCCGGCTGGCGACGACGGCCTGCACGCCGCGGGCGTCGGTCCCCTCGGGGAACACGGCGGAGCCGAGCGCGGTCTGGGTGGCCGCGGCGCGGGCCGCGGCGGCGTCGCGCCCGCGGACGCTGGTCGCGCGCTGGGCGGCGGCCTGCTCCTCGGCGAGCGCCCGAAGGCGCAGCAGCCCGGCGAGGCGGAACGCGCGGCTCACGGCAGGTCCCCCATCGCGGCGACGAGCGCGGCGAGCCGCGCCCAGGAGTCGGCGGACGGGGCGCGCTCGTCCATGCCCTGGCGCAGGAAGCCGTCGATGGCCGCGCCGTGCGCGACGGCGGCGTCCACGAGCGGGTTCGACCCGGCGACGTACGCGCCCACGTCGAGCAGGTCCTGCGCCTGGCGGCGCGCGGCCATCACGCGGCGCAGCCGGGTGGCGGCGTCCTTCTGCTCGGGGCCGATCACCCGGGACGCGACGCGGGAGATGGAGGCGAGCGCGTCGACGGACGGGAAGTGGCCGGCGACGGCCAGCGACCGCTCCAGCACGACGTGGCCGTCGAGGATCGAGCGGGCGGCGTCGGCGATCGGCTCGTTGTGGTCGTCGCCGTCCACCAGCACGGTGTAGAGGCCCGTGACCGAGCCGGTCGCGCCGGTGCCGGCGCGCTCCAGCAGCTGGGCGAGCAGGGCGAACGTGCTCGGCGGGTAGCCGCGGGTGGCCGGCGGCTCGCCGACGGACAGCCCGATCTCGCGCTGCGCCATGGCGACGCGGGTCAGGGAGTCCATCATCAGCACGACGTCGTCGCCGCGGTCGCGGAACCACTCGGCGATCCGGGTGGCGACGAACGCGGAGCGCAGCCGGACCAGCGGGGGCTCGTCGGACGTGGCCACGACGACGACGGAGCGGGCCAGGCCCTCGGGGCCGAGGTCGTCCTCGAGGAACTCCCGCACCTCGCGGCCGCGCTCGCCGACCAGGGCGATGACGGAGACCTGCGCGTCGGTGCCGCGGGCGATCATCGACAGCAGGGACGACTTGCCGACGCCGGAGCCGGCGAACAGGCCGAGGCGCTGGCCGCGGCCCGCGGTGACGAGGGTGTCGAGCACGCGCACGCCGAGGTCGAGCGGCTGCGCCACCCGGGCGCGGGCCAGCGGGTGCGGGGCGTGCCCGGTCACCTCGGCGCGGCCGACGCCCACGAGCGGCCCGCGGCCGTCGATGGGGCGGCCCAGGCCGTCGAGCACCCGGCCGAGCAGGCCGGGGCCGACGGGCGCGGTCAGGGCGGTGCCGCGGGGGCGCACCGGCATCCCGGCGCGCAGGCCGTGCGTCGGTCCGAGCGGCATCGCGTGCGCGGAGCCGCGTCCGGTCGCGACGACCTCGGCGGGCACCTCGGTGCCGTCGCCCGGGTCGATCGACACGAGCTCGCCGACCGCCGCGCCGGTGCCGGCGACCTCGACGGTCAGGCCGACGACGCCGCGGACGGTGCCGACGCGCTCCGGCCGGGCCGCGCCGAGCGCC
>NZ_SZYE01000298.1 GCF_005239125.1 Cellulomonas hominis
GCGGCACGTCCGCCGTGGCGAGCTCGCTGATCGTCCGGCGCACCGGGTCGAACCCCGGCGCGACGGCCTCGGCGACCAGCCAGCCGCCGATCATCGCGACCGGCGCGACGGCCGCCGGCACGACGGCCCAGCGCCGGGGCGCCGCGGTGCGGGAGCCGGCCGCGAGGGCGGGACCGGGAGGCGCGGCGCGACGCAGGCTGGGCATCGCCGCACGCTAGCCGCGGGGCCCGCCGTCCGCCCGCCGGGGCCGCCCGGTCGCGGGCCCGGCCGCCAGCCGCTAGACCGGGGGCATGACCGGCACCGACGCACCCACCGCCGTCCTGCTCGACATCGACGGGACGCTCGTCGACTCGAACTTCCTGCACGTGCACGCCTGGGTCCAGGCGTTCGCCGAGGTGGGCCACCCCGTCGACGCCTGGCGGGTGCACCGGCGGATCGGCATGGGCTCCGGCCGGCTGCTCGCCGAGCTGCTCGGCGACGACGCCGAGCGGCTGGGCGACGACGCGAAGGAGCAGCACACCGCGCGGTACGCGGAGCTCGCCGGCCTGCTCCGCCCGTTCGACGGCGCGCGCGAGCTGGTGCGGACGCTGGCGGACCGCGGCGTGCGGGTGGTGCTGTCGACCTCCGCGGCCCCCGAGGAGCTGGAGAAGCTGCGGGCCACGCTCGACGTCGACGACCTCGTGCAGGTCACGGGTGCCGAGGACGTCGACGAGGCGAAGCCCGAGCCCGACCTGGTGCACGCCGCGCTCGACCTGGCCGGGGTGCCCGCCGACCGTGCGGTGTTCGTCGGCGACTCGGTGTGGGACGTCGAGGCCGCGGTGCGCGCGGGCGTGCCGTGCGTCGGCGTCCTGTCGGGCGGCACCTCGGAGGCGGAGCTCCGGGACGCCGGGGCCGTCGCCGTCGTCGAGGACGTCGCGGCGCTGCTGCGGGACCGGGATGCCACGCCCGTGGGGGCGCTGCTGCGCGGCTGACGGGGTCGCCGGAGGGGCCGCCGCGTCGCCGTGCGGCTCCCGCGAGGTCAGGCGCGCGGGCCCGGCCCCGGCCCGGTCAGGCGGCCGGGTCGGCGACCAGGTCGCCGTACTCCGGGTGGTCCTCGACGAACGCCCGCACGAACGGGCAGCGCGGCTCGATCCGGTCCCCCGCGGCCCGCACCGCGTCCAGCGCCTCGCGCACCAGCGTCGAGCCCACGCCGTGACCCTCCTGCCGCGGGTCGACCTCGGTGTGGGTGAACACGACGACGCCCGGGCGCCGCCGGTACTCCGCGACCCCGAGCACGGTCCCCTCCTCGTCGGTGATCTCGAACCGCTGCTGGTCGGCCACGTCCGTCACGCGCGTCGTCATGCCGCCGAGTATCCGGCCGGCGGGCCGACATCCGCGAGCGGGGTGTCGGCGGCGGGTGCGACACTGACGACGTGCTGGGGCCCTACCGTGACGTGCTCTCCCGTCCGGGGGCGCTGGCGTTCTCCTCCGCCGGCGTGATCGCCCGGCTGCCGATGTCCATGGTCGGCATCGGGATCGTGCTGATGATCCAGGCGCTGTCCGGCTCGTACGGCCTGGCCGGCAGCGTGTCCGCGGCGTACGTGCTGGCGCAGGCCGTGTGCTCGCCACAGCTGGCGCGCCTCGTCGACCTGCACGGGCAGGCCCGGGTGATGCGCCCCGCGGTCACGGTCTCCGCCACCGCGCTGATCGGTCTGGTCGCGTGCGCGCTCGCCGACGCCCCCGTCTGGTCGCTGTACGCCACCGCCGTGGTGGTCGGCGCGACCGTCGGCTCGTTCGGCGCGCTGGTCCGCGCCCGCTGGTCGCACGTCCTGGACGACCCGCGCGCGCTGCACACCGCGTACTCGCTGGAGTCCGCCCTCGACGAGCTGGTGTTCGTCGTCGGCCCGATCCTCGCCACCACGCTCGCCACCGCCGTCACCCCGTCGGCCGGCCTGGTCGTCCCGGTGCTGGGCATGGTGCTCGGCGGGTTCTGGTTCCTCGGGCAGCGCGCCACGCAGCCGCCGCCGCACCCCCGCCGGGTCGTCACCGCCCCCGACGGGACCCCGGTGCGACGCCGCTCCGTCATGCGGTCCGGGGGCATGGTCGTGCTGGCGGTCGTGTTCGTCGCGATGGGCGCGATCTTCGGCGGCACCGACGTCAGCACGGTGGCGTTCGCGAAGGAGTCCGGCCGGCCCGGGCTCGCGGGCGTCATCCTCGCGGTGTTCGCCTGCGGGTCGATGATCTCGGGGCTGCTGTACGGCGCCCGGCACTGGACCACCCCGCTGTGGCGGCGGTTCGCGATCGGGATGGTCGCGCTGGCGCTGGGGGCGTCGCTGTTCGTGCTCGTCGACTCGATGGTGATGCTCGCGGTCGTCATGTTCGTCGCCGGGTTCGCGATCGCACCGACCCTGATCAACGGCAACGCGCTGGTGCAGGACCTCGTCCCGCGCGAACGGCTGACCGAGGGGCTGACCTGGGTCGGCACGTCGCTCGGGGTCGGGGTGTCGGTCGGGTCGTGGGTCGCGGGGCTGCTCATCGACCGGCAGGGGTCGCACGGCGGCTACCTCGTGGTCGTGGCCGCGGCGGTGCTCGCGGTCGTGGCGGTGCTGGGGTCGCTGCGGGTGCTCCGGGCCGGGGCCGCGGCGGCGGACGCGGCCGCGGGTCCTGCGGGCGCGGGGTCGGCGGGCGGGGCC
>NZ_SZYE01000299.1 GCF_005239125.1 Cellulomonas hominis
GCGTCAGTGCGCGTGCGTCCCGCCGCCCGGGCCCGCGACGTCCCGCGCGGCCCCGGGGTCGGCCGCCGCGGCCTCGGCCGCCTCGTCCGCCGCGAGCGGCTCGGTGGCCTCGTCGGTGTGCGCGACGTGCCGGAGCTGGCCCCAGATGAGCACGACGAACAGGGCCGAGCCCGCGAACGCGAACCAGAACGGCGCCGTCACGCCCCACCGCTCCGCGAGCAGCCCGCCGACCGCCGACCCGACGACGAGGCCGCCGAAGACGCCGACGGTGTTGACGCTGCCGACCCGCCCCTGCAGGGCCGGCGGCACCGCCCGCTGCCGGACGCTGACCGACGTCGTGCCCCAGACGAACGCGTGCGCGCCGAACAGGAAGAAGATCACGACGGCGACCCAGGCCTGCCGGGTCAGCGCGAGCCCCAGGTGCGTCAGCGTCTCCAGGATCAGCCCGATGCGCATGAGGTTCCCGAGGGACACCCGCCGGGTGATCCAGCCGTAGGCGGCGCCGCCGGCCAGCCCGCCGCAGGCGCTGACCGTGGTGAGCAGGCCGTAGCCGATCTCGCCGAGCCCGAGCCGCCGCGTCGCGTAGAGCACGAGCACCGACCACGCGGCGCCGAACGTGATGTTGAAGATGAAGATGGTCAGCACCAGGGTGCGGACCGCGGCGTGCCGCACGGTCCACCGGAAGCCCTCGGCGATGTCGCGGCCGAGGTGGCTGCGCGTGCCCGGCTCCCGCGGGTGCGCCGGGAGGGCGATGCGCGCGACCAGCAGCGCCGCCGCCGCGACCACGACCGCCTGGGTGGCGAACGGCCACAGCCACCCCGCGGCGAACAGCGCGGCCCCGAGCGGCGGCCCGGCCAGCTGGTTGACCGTGATGAACCCGACCTGGAGCCGGGAGTTCGCGAGGGCCAGGTCGTCCCGCGCGACCAGCATCGGCAGGAAGGTCTGCGCGGCGTTGTCGGCGAACACCTCCGCGGTGCCGAGCAGGAACAGCGCGCCGAGCACCAGGGCGATCGTGACGTGCCCGGACGCGAGCGTGCCGGCGAGCGCCGCGAGCACCACGGCCCGGACGACGTTGACCACCAGCACGATCCGGCGCCGGTCCCACCGGTCGGCCAGGGCGCCGGCGAGCAGCCCGAACAGCAGCGGGGGCAGCCACTGCAGCGTGGCGGCGAGCGCGACCAGCCGGGCGTCCCGGGTGAGCGACGCGACGAGCAGCGGCCCGGCCGCGATGGCGATGCCGTCCGCGAGGTTGCTGGTCCACGAGGAGGCGATGAGCCATCGGAACGGGACCCCCAGCCGGGCGGGCAGGACGGTCTGGACGAGGCGGCTCACAAGGGCGAGATGCTAGTGCCGCGCGCGGGCGCCAGCGGGGTCACCCCGCCAGCGCGTCGAGGACCGTCGCCGCGACGCGGGCGTCCGCGAGGTACCCGGAGATGCCGTGCTGGTTGGCGGTCGGGTTGTCGACCTTGCCGTAGTCGTCGATCCGGTCCACCGGGAACCACGGCGCGGTGAGCGGGTGCAGGGCGACCAGGTCCTCCGGGTCGTAGGCGTTGAACCAGGCGCCCACGGGACCCGGCCAGGACACCGGGCGCAGCGTGCGGCTGATGTTCGTCACGCCCAGCGGCGAACCGAGGGTGACCAGGAGCGGCACGTCCCACCCGCGCGGACCGGCCTCGCGGCGCAGCAGGTCGTACGCGACGACGGTGCCGAGGGAGTGCGACACGACGACCGCGCCCTCGGTGCCGTCGAGCGCCTGCCGCACGCCGTCCTCGATGGTGTCCCGGACGCGCACGTTGTGCAGGTACTGGTAGACGTCCCGGGTGGCGAGCGCGATGGACCAGGCGCTGACGTTGGGCAGCCGGTCGAGCGCCGTGAGGGTCGCCCGCACCCAGCGCCAGTTCATCGGCCCGCGCTCGAGCGCGGCGTCGGCGCCCGCCTCCCGGGCCGCGTCCTCGGACACCCCCGCCCGCTCGGCGATCTCCAGCAGCGCCTCCCGGACGAACAGCGTCTCGGCGTCGGGGCCGGCGTCGGCCCCGCGGACGACGACCTCCGCGGCGTGCTCCGCGTCGCCCGCGACCAGGTCGAACAGGGTCTGGCCGTAGTACGGCAGCCGGACCTGGTCGTCGGGGAGGTGGAGGGGCCTCCCGGCGTGGTGCGCCCCCTCGTCGAGCGCGGCCAGCCACTCCTGCTTCACGGCGAGCGGGTCCCGGTGCTCCTGGGCCCGGCCGTGCACCAGCACGAGCGTCCTCATGGCTCCTCCTCGGGGTGCGGCGGGTCGGGCGTGGGCGCCGCGGCGGCGACCTCGGCGACGCGGTGGGCGTTCTCGGCGGCGAACAGGGTCCAGTGCGACGGGAGCCGCGCCGGGAACGACAGCGCGTGGTCCCGGACCGCGGGCGGCGCGGCGGCGAGCAGCGGCCAGCCGCGGGACAGCAGGGGCACCGGCGTGAGGAGCCCGGTCCAGTCGACCGGGCGGTCGTCGCGCCCCGGGTCCGGGCCGGAGGCCAGCAGGACGACGTCGAACAGCCGCGCGCCCGGCGACCCCGCGCGGGCGAGGCCCGAGTCCGACGGTCCCGCGTTCGAGGTCCACCTGGACCCACCCGCACCGGTGCTGCCGACCCCGCGCAGAGGGTCGGACTGGCTCGTGACCACCACCCGAC
>NZ_SZYE01000029.1 GCF_005239125.1 Cellulomonas hominis
GGGCGGGGGTGCGGGTGGGGGCCGGGTGGGACGGTCACCCGTCCGGGGGAGCGAGGTGCGGCGACCTGGGGGTTCGCGCGCGGCGCGGGTGAACCCGGTGCGCGGGCGTTCAGCGCGGTCCACGTCGGGCTGCGCGGGCGCCGTGGCGAGGACGCCCGGCAGCGGTGCGGGCGCCGTGGCGCCGCCCTCCGAGGGGTCTGTCGGGTGTCCGCCGGTCACCGGCATGACTGGTCCCTTCCTCGGTGCGTCGCTGGGCCCCCTGCCACCGCACCCATCGACCCGCCGTGGACCGCGCTGAACGCCCGCGCACCGGGTTCACCCGCGCCGCGCGCGAACCCCCAGGTCGCCGCACCTCGCTCCCCCGGACGGGTGACCGTCCCACCCGGCCCCCACCCGCACCCCCGCCCCGACCCCGCCCCGGTGTCCCGCCACCCCGCCCCGGCGCGCGGACCTCCGCCCGGGCGTGCGCGAGGATGGGCCCGTGCCCCCGACCCGCCCCGGCGACCTCGACCCCATCGACGAGGCGATCCTCCGCGAGCTCGCCGTCGACGCGCGCGCGTCCTACGCGGACATCGGCCACGTGGTCGCCCTGTCCGCGCCCGCGGTGAAGCGCCGCGTGGACCGGCTGCGCGAGCGCGGCGTCGTCCGGGGCTTCACGGTGCTGCTCGACCCGGCCGCGCTCGGCTGGGAGACCGAGGCCTTCATCGAGCTGTTCTGCCACGGCTCGACCAGCCCCGCGACGATGCGCGCGGGCGTCGAGCGCTACCCCGAGGTCGTCGCGGCGAGCACGGTCACCGGCGACGTGGACCTGGTCGTCCAGGTGCGGGCCCGGGACATGCGGCACCTGGAGCAGGTGGTCGAGCGCCTGGCGGCCGAGCCGTTCGTCGCGCGCACGCGGTCGACGATCGTGCTGTCCGCGCTGGTCCGCCGCCCGGACGTGCCGCCGCCCCCGGCGTGACACGCCCCGGCCGCGGCTCCGCGCGGCCGGGCACGAGCACAGGCCCCGCGGGACCCGGGGCCGTCAGCCCGCGGCCGACTCCGCGGACCCGCCGCCCGCCGCGCCGACCCGGTCCTGGCACCGGTTCGTCACGACCATGACCGGGCAGGCCGCGTGGTGCAGCACCGCCTGGCTGGTCGACCCGAGCAGCAGCCCGGCGAACCCGCCGCGGCCGCGCGAGCCCACGACGATCAGGTCGGTCGCCGTCGAGAACTCGGTCAGCAGCTCGGCGCCCGTCCCGTCGAGGACCACCCGCTTCACCGTCAGCCCCGGGCGGTCGGCGATCGCGCGGTCCACGACCACGTTCAGCCCCTCCGTGACGTCGGCGAGCACCTGGGTCTGGTCGATCGTCGCGGGCAGCCACGCCATGACCCCCGACCCGCTGCCGACGGGCACGCCGGCGACCGCGGTGAGCTCGGCGCCCCACGCCTCCGCCTCCTCGATGGCGTAGCGCAGCGCGAGGTCGGCCTGGGGGCTGCCGTCGACGCCGACGATCATCCGGCGCACCGGGCGGACGACCGGGGTGGACTCGTCGGTCGGGACGACGCCGCCGCGCCGCTGGTCGCGCAGCGGGACGACGACCGTCGGGCAGTAGGCGTGCGCGGGCAGCGTCGACGACACGGTGCCGAGCAGCCGGTCCGCGAACCCGCCCTTGCCGCGCGTGCCGACGACCGCGAACGAGGCGTCCCGGGACATCTCGACCAGGACCGCCGCGGCGTCACCGGTCGCGACGGTCGTGACGACCTCGAGCCCAGCGCCCTGCGCGCGTTGCCGCGCCTCGTCCAGCACGGCGCGGGCGCCCTGCTGGATCGCGGTGTCGTCGAGGGCGGCGTACCCGCCGTCCAGGGAGGCCGCCGTGAACGACGGCAGCGTGTACGAGCACACGACGTGCAGCGTCCGGCCCCGCGTCCGGGCCTCCGCCGCGGCCCAGTCGAGGGCGTGCATGCTCGCCGCCGACCCGTCCACGCCGACCAGGATCTCTGCGTCCCGCTTCATCGCCACGACCTCCTTCGGTGCACATCCCAGTGTGCCCCCGATCATGCCCGTTCCGCACCCGCCGTGGGGTCCGGCGTGGCGCGGGCTTGACGAACTCTTGGATCGGGGCGCTCGGCGGGCACCGCGGTCAGGCGGCGAGGTAGGGCGACCAGGCCGGCTCGTCGACGACGGCCCCGCGCAGGAACGCCGTCGCACCCCGGGGGGCGGACGGCGTCCAGCGCAGCTCCCAGCCGATCTCATGGAGGAGGTGGTCGGCCTTGCGGTGGTTGCACCGGCGGCACGCCGCGACGACGTTGCCCCACTCGTGCCGGCCGCCGCGGGAGCGGGGGTGCACGTGGTCGACCGTGTCGGCGTGCGAGCCGCAGTAGGCGCACCGGTGGTCGTCGCGCTGCAGCACCGTCCGGCGGGTCGGCGGCAGGGGCCGCCGCATCGGCACGTGCACATACCGGGTGAGCGACAGGACCACCGGGAGCGGCACCGCGACGTGCTCGGAGTGCAGCACGCGGCCGTCGGACTCGAGCACGGTGGCCTTGCCGGACATCACGAGGGTCACCGCGCGTGGCAGCGCGACGACGCAGAGGGGCTCGAGGCTGGCGTTCAGGAGCAGCGTCCTGGGCGGGGCGGGCAGCAGCAGCACGGCGTCACTCCTGGGTCCTCGGGGACCCGCCTGGCTGGCGGGCCCGCTGGGGGAGGCAAGCAAGAGCAGGGTACGCGCACCTGGCCGGAGAGGCCGCATCGTTTGTGGCGCACGTCACGCGCCCGGCGCGCCCCGCGGGCCCCGGGGACGACGCGACCCCCACGGCCGCGCGGGCCGTGGGGGTCGGGTCGGGAGAGCTGCGGGGCCGTTCAGCCGACGCGGATGAACGTCGGGTTGCTCTGCCAGATGCTGCGGAACTGGATCGTCTTGCCCGGGCGGGGCGAGTCGATCTGCTGGTCGCCACCGGCGTAGATCGAGATGTGGCCGGGGCTCCAGATCAGGTCGCCGGGCTGGGCCTCGGACGCGGAGATCACGGTGCCGGCCGACTTGATCGCGGACGACGTGCGCGGCAGGGAGATGCCGAGCTGCGCGTAGACGTAGGACACGAAGCCGGAGCAGTCGAAGCCGTCCGGGGTGGTGCCGCCGGAGACGTACGGGACGCCGACGTAGCGGGCGGCGACCTCGAGCACGGCGTTGCCGGCGACCGACTGCGGCACCGCGGAGGCGGCGACCTCGGTCGCGGCGGTGGCGGTCTCGGCGGTGGCGCGCTGCGCGGACCGGGAGGTGGTGGTGCGCACCGGCTCCGGCTCGGGCTCGGGCTCCGGGACGACGGCCGTGACGGCCGGCGTCTCGAACGACCACGCGGCGTCCGCGGGGGCCGTGACGACCGGCGCGGTCTCGAGGGCCGTCTTGGCCGAGGCCGTCAGCGCGGCGGTGTCCACCGACGGCAGCGCGGCCTGGTCGCCGGACGCGGTCGCGGCGCTGGCGGCCGGGACGGCGACCGCGGAGACCATCAGGCCCGTGGTGGCCGCGACGACGGCGGTGCGGCGACCGGCCTGGGCGAGGGTGCCCGTGGCGGCGGTGGCGAGATCGGTCAAAGGGGTGACGGGGCGACGCGCGGAACGGTGTCGAGCGCGCACAGCACTAGCGGTCACGTACAGCCTCTCCTGGCGCCTACGAGGTGAGCTGTCGGGTTCGGGTCGGAGATACCCGGCCGCGCTCCGCTCCCGGACGAACCGGTCGCGTCACGCGGCTTCACCCCAAGGACACCGTCTCCGGTGCCCACATGTGGTTCCCCCGCCCCTGCCGGCGAAGTGTGTACGGAACCTCGGGCGGCGGCAGGGCTCGGCGTACCGTCCAAGGGCTCGTGCGGAGGAGGGTTCCGACGAGCAGGACGACCGTACCCGACCCCGGAGCCGATTGTCACGTTCCGGTCACGGGCTGTTTCCCGGGCCGCGAGAACGCTCACATCGCCCAGCAGGTCACCGGCGCACGAAGGCCCCGCGCGTGGCGTGCGCCACAGCCCGCGGGGCCCTCGGGGACGTCGGTCAGGAGGTGCGGAGGAACACGTGCCGCGCGACCTCCTGCGGCAGGTCCAGGACCGTCTCCGCGCCCGGGGCGCCGACGGTGACCGTGTTGCCGTTCTTCTCCACCGCGATCTCGTTCCCCGGGCGGACACCGGCCTGCGCCAGCCGCGCGAGCAGCTCGACGTCGGTCTGGATCGGCTCGCCCAGCCGGGCGACGACGCCCTTGGTCGAGCCGCCGGCCTCGACGACCACGGCGACGACGGGGGCGACGCCGTCGAGGAACCCGACCGGGGTGCGCTCCTCGCCGATCTCGTCGAGGCCCGGGATCGGGTTGCCGTACGGGTCGAAGTGCGGGTGGTCGAGCAGCCCGGCCAGGCGCCGCTCCACGCGCTCGCTCATGACGTGCTCCCAGCGGCACGCCTCCTCGTGCACGTACTCCCAGTCGAGCCCGATCACGTCGGTCAGCAGCCGCTCGGCGAGGCGGTGCTTGCGCATGACGCGCATCGCCTTGCCCTGCCCCACCTCGGTCAGCTCGAGGTGGCGGTCGCCGGACACGACCAGGAGCCCGTCGCGCTCCATCCGGGCGACGGTCTGCGACACCGTCGGGCCGCTGTGCCCCAGGCGCTCGGCGATGCGGGCGCGCAGCGGGGTGATGCCCTCCTCGGTGAGCTCGTAGATCGTCTTCAGATACATCTCGGTCGTGTCGATCAGGTCACTCACGCCGGTGCCCTCCTGTCGTGCGCGGACGTCCGTCCACAGGCTAGTCGGCTCCGGCGCCCGACGGACGTGCCTGAGTATCGTGCGGCAGGTGACCGCGACCACGCCGCCCGCCGTGACCATCCCGGAGCACCTGCTGCCGTCCGACGGGCGGTTCGGCTCCGGCCCCGCCAAGGTGCGCGACGCGCAGGTGCGCGCGCTGTCCGCGGCGGGGCGCACCCTGCTGGGCACCTCGCACCGCCAGGCGCCGGTGAAGCACCTCGTCGGCCGGGTGCGCGCCGGGCTCTCCGAGCTGTTCGCGCTGCCCGACGGCTACGAGGTCGCGCTCGGCAACGGCGGGTCCACCGCGTTCTGGGACCTGGCGACGCTCTGCCTGGTCGAGCGCCGGTCCGCGCACGCCGTGTTCGGCGAGTTCGGGTCGAAGTTCGCCGCCGCCGCGGCGCGGGCGCCGTTCCTCGACGAGCCGGTGCTGACCTCCGTGGCCCCGGGGACGTCGGCGGTCCCGGCGCTCGCCGAGGGCGTCGACGCGTACGCGTGGCCGCACAACGAGACGTCGACCGGCGCCGTCGCCCCGGTCCGCCGGGTGCCCGGCTCGGCGGACCAGGGGGCGCTCGTGCTCGTGGACGCCACGTCCGGCGCCGGCGGCCTCGCGGTCGACGTGTCCCAGACCGACGCCTACTACTTCGCGCCGCAGAAGTCGTTCGCCTCCGACGGCGGCCTGTGGCTGGCGGTGCTGTCCCCCTCCGCCGTCGAGCGCGCCGCCCGGATCGAGTCGTCGGGCCGCTGGGTGCCCGAGTTCCTGTCGCTCACGACGGCGGTGCAGAACTCCCGCGCCGACCAGACGCTCAACACCCCGGCGATCGCGACGCTCGTCATGCTCGCCGAGCAGGTCGACTGGATGCTCGCCAACGGTGGCCTGCCCTGGTGCGCCGAGCGCACCGCGACCTCCGCCGGCCACCTGTACGGCTGGGCCGAGGCGCGCGACTGGGCGTCGCCGTTCGTCGCCGACCCGGAGCAGCGGTCGCCGGTCGTCGGCACGATCGACCTGGCGCCGGAGGTCGAGGCGCCGACGGTGGCGAAGATCCTCCGGGCCCACGGCATCGTCGACGTCGACCCGTACCGGAAGCTCGGGCGGAACCAGCTGCGGGTCGCGATGTTCCCCGCGGTCGAGCCGGACGACGTGCTGGCGCTCACCGCGTGCCTCGACCACGTGGTGGACCGGCTGGTCTGACGCGCGGCCGCGGCGCCACGGCGGCCGCCCGGCGCGACACCGGGCGCGGCGCCGGCGGGGGACGACCCCGGGGCGCCGCGCCCGCTCCGCGTCAGCCCGCGCGGTGCCGGCGGCGGACCGGGATCGCGGCGAGCGCCCCGCCGGCCAGCAGCATCAGCCCGGCGGCGACGAGCAGCGGGGTCGAGTTCGCCCCGGTGACCGCGAGCACCGCCGAGGCCGCCCGGACGTCCTCCGGCGCGGCGGCGACGTCCGAGGAGGCCGCGAGGTCCGGGGCGGCGAGCACCTCGGACGTGGTGACCACCCCGGCGACGAGCGCCTGCGGCGGGTTCGCGCACACCGCCGACTCCGGCGGGTAGGACACGACCGTGGTCGCGCTCGGGTTGACCTCGAAGGTCACCTCGACCTGCGGCCGGGTGTAGTCGTAGGCGTCGTGCTGGCTCCACGAGCCGTCGGGCAGCTGGGTCCAGCCCGGCCAGTCCGTGACCACGCCGTCCACGACGACGGTCCCGGGCCAGTACACCTGCCCGCTGAGCGGCAGCCCGGACTGCACCAGGTCGCCCCCGCCGGGGTTGTGCCAGGTGATCGTCAGGGTGGTGTTCGAGGTGCCGACGGGCTCGACCGCGTACGACAGCGCGGGCGCCGCGGCCAGGCAGACCGCCTCGGCGCGGGCGATGCCGAGCTCGCACCGGGTCGGCGGGGCGTAGCCGTCGGCCGGGGTGTCGGCCGGGTTCGGGTTCTCGCAGTCGCCGATCGTGACCGCGGGGGCCGAGACCGCCGCCGGGGCCGCCGGCGCCGCGAGCGCCGGGGCGACCGGGGCGAGGACGGCCGCCGCTGCCGCGACCAGTCCGATCAGGATGCGTCGCCGGTGTGCCATGTGCTCCCCCAAGGACCGGGTGCCCGGCATCGTCGCCGAGCTCGAGCCCGATTCGTACAAATCGGACATTTCGGTCATGTTAGGCACGGTCCTCGGGCGAGCGCGCGGCGGGCGGAGGGCGAAACTCCCGCGTCATCACGCGGATGTCGCGGGGTCAGCGGCACCGCGACCGCCCGGCGTCTCCCTGACCTGGGCCCGTGCGGTCGGAGGCCGCTGCGGGCCCTGCGCACCGCCTCCGGGTGAAATCACGCCGACGGGGGATCCCCCGCACGCGTCAGCCGGCCGGGCACTCCCCGGTCACGGCCCCGGGGCCCGTGAGCGTCGGGGTGGTCCACACCGTCAGGGCGCCGCCCGGCGCGGGGACGGTGACGCCGTACGTCTCGCCCGCGCCCGGCTCGAGCCGCGACGTCAGCACCGCCACGTCCCGCCGCGCGGGGGAGGCCTGCTGCCCGCCGACCACGGCGCCGTCGCGGGACACCGGCCCCACGCGCCCGTCCCGGGCCGACCAGAACGACACGTTGGTCGCCAGCCACCCCGCGGGCACCCCGGACCGCCCGTCGCCCAGCACCTGGGCCGGGTAGCCGGCGACGTCCGCCGGCGGCCGGTAGTCGAGCCGCAGGTCCACCCGCGCCGTCGGGTCGGCCGTGCCGCAGCCCTGCATCGTGACTGTGACGGTCGCCGCGAGGTCGAAGTCGAGCTTGCCCGCCGTGGCGTCGTCGAGGAACACCCCCACGGCGCCACCGACCCGGCCGGTGGGCGTCACGGCGTCGCCGGACAGGAAGGCCCCGCCGAGCGGGGTGCCCGCGAGGACCGCCTGCTCCGCCGGGTCGGCCGACCACAGGGACACCCGGCGCTCGTCCACCGCGTCGAGCAGGGCCTGACCCGCGACCCGCGCCGCCGCCGGGTCGGCGGCCGCGTCCCGCAGCACCCCGAACGCCGCCGTCGCCACCTGGGCGTAGAACGCGTCGCCCGACCGGGGGTCGCCGTACGCCAGGTACGCGTCCCGCAGCAGGGCGCGCAGCAGGGTGTCCCCGCCGAGCTCCGCGCCGTCGGCCTGCACCGTCCGCCCGGTCGCGGACAGCAGGTCCGCCACCACCACCGGGTCGGTGGCGAGGACGCCGTCGACCGCCTGGCCCGTCGACTGCTGCCAGAACGCGGCGGCGAGCGCGGCGGCCCGCGGGAAGTCCGGCACGAGCACGGAGTCCTGCACCCAGCGCCCGGGGCGGTCGCCGTACAGCGCGGCCTCGGCGCTGGACAGCGGCAGGGCGGGGACGGCGAGCTCCGGCAGGTCGACCGTGCTGCGCTGGCCGACCAGCCCGACCGCGCCGTCGGCGACCTGGAGCACCGCGACCGCGCCGACGATGCCGCCCTGCGCGCGCAGCTCGGCGGGGTTGAGGGACAGCAGCAGGTAGGTGCGGGGGCCGTCCGCGCCGAGCAGGTCGGGCAGCACCGCGGCGACCTCGCCGAGCGCCGACAGCGAGGAGGACGCCCCGTCGAGCGCGCCCTGCAGCTGCGCGACCGGGCCGGCGACGGGGCCGACGAGCCGGTCCGGGTCCAGGGTCGCGAGGTCGGCGCGCAGGCCGTCGACCACGCTCGCGGCGCGCGCGGCGGCGGGGGCGGCGTCGACGACCGGGGCCAGGTCCACCCAGCCCGCCGGGACGGACCGGGCCGGCTCCTCCCCCGGGCCCACGACGGTGCCCAGCGCGGTCAGCAGGTCGGGCGCGGCGTCGCGCGCCAGCCGGTCCGCGGCGGTCGCGACGACGGCCACGGCACGGAGGTCGTCGCCGACCAGCGGCAGGTGCTCCGCGAGCCGCCAGACCGGGTCGTCCACCGCGTCGGCGGCGCGGGCGGCGGCGTCCTGGGCGCCCGGGAGCCGCGCCTCGAGCGCCGGCAGGTCCAGCGCGCCGGCCTCCGCGCGGGCGCCGTCGGCCGTCGCCTGCAGGTCCCGCAGGGCGGTGCCGGCCCGGTACACCCGGAACGCGAGCCAGCCGCCGAGCAGCAGGGCGGCCGCGAGCAGCACCGCCACCGCGATGAGCACCCGCCGTCGGACCGCCATCCGTCGATCGTCACATATCGGACAAATCGGGCAAGGGGGCGGGGGCGGGTTCACCCGCTCGCGGTGCGGGCGGGGCGGCCGCGGCGAGCGCGCTACAGCGCCGCGTCCGCCGCCTCGCGCGCCGCCACCTGGTCGACCACCCGGCGCGCCTCCGGCGCCGCGGGGTGCACCACCTCGAGGTGCGGGCGGCTGCGCAGGCGGTAGCGCACCTCGAGGTGCCAGTGCTTGCGCGCCCACAGCGCCGCGGCGACCGAGATCATCAGCGCCGTGATCGAGCCGATGCCGATCGACCACCGCGGGCCGAACTGCTCGCCGACCCAGCCGACGATCGGCGACCCGATCGGCGTCGCCCCGAGCATGACGATCATGTAGAGCGACATCACCCGGCCCCGCACCGCCGGGTCGGTGGACATCTGGATGGTCGTGTTCGCGGCGGTCATCATCGTCAGCGACGCCAGGCCCACCGGGATGCACGCGACGGCGTAGGACGTGTAGGTCGGCATCAGCGCCTGCACGCCGGTCGCGATCCCGAACCCGAACGCCGCGCCGATCACCAGCCGCACCCGGGGCCGCTCGCGCCGGGCCGCCAGCAGCGCCCCCGCCAGCGACCCGATCGCCAGCACCGAGCCGAGGATGCCGTACTCCCCCGCGCCCTTGCCGAACTCCGCCCGCGCCATCAGCGCGCTGGTCATCTGGAAGTTCAGCCCGAACGTCGACACCACGCCGATCACCGCCATGATCACGAGGATGTCGCTGCGCCCGCGGACGTACCGGACGCCCTCCCGGATCTGGCCCTTCGCGCGCGGGGCGACCGGCATCGTGTGCAGCTCGTCGGTCCGCATGAGGACCAGCGCGAGGATCGTCGCCGCGAACGACACCCCGTTGATCACGAACACCCAGCCGGTGCCGACGGCCGCGATCAGCAGGCCGGCCAGGCCCGGGCCGATCAGCCGCGCGGCGTTGAACGACGTGCTGTTCAGGCCGACCGCGTTGGACAGCTTGCCGGCGGGCACGAGCTCCGCGACGAACGTCTGCCGCACCGGCTGGTCGAGGGCCGCGACCGCGCCCAGCGCCAGCGCGAACAGGTACACCTGCCACAGCTGCGCGTGCCCGGACAGCACCAGCGCGCCGAGCCCGAACGCGAGCACGCCCTGCGCGCCCTGCGTGAACATCAGCAGCTTGCGGCGGTTCACCCGGTCCGCGAGCACCCCGGCCCACGCGGAAAGCAGCAGGGTCGGCGCGAACTGCAGCGCGGTGGTGATGCCGACCGCCAGGCCGGAGTCGTCGGACAGGTCGGTCAGGACCAGCCAGTCCTGCGCCACCCGCTGCATCCAGGTGCCGACGTTCGCGACGAGGGCACCGGCGAACCACAGCCGGTAGTTGACGTAGCGGAGCGACGCGAACGTCGAGTTCATGCGGGCGGCCTCATCCTGCCGCGATCCGGCGCAGCAGCGCGGCGGCCTGCGTCAGGGTGCGGCGTTCGTCCTCGGTCAGGGTGTCGAGCTGGGCGGCGAGCCACGCGTCGCGGCGGCGGCGGGTCTCGCGGACCTCGGCCTCCCCCGACGCGGTCAGGCTCACGACGACCTGCCGACCGTCGGTGGGGTGCTCGGACTTCTGCACGAAGCCGAGCTCCACCAGCGCGTTGACGGTGCGCGTCATCGACGGCGGCTGCACGTGCTCGGCGTCGGCGAGCGCGCCGGGCGACAGCGGCCCCTCGCGCAGCAGGATCGCGAGCACGTTGAACTGCGGGTCGGGCAGATCCGCGCTCCCGCGCCGCGAGCGGATCCGCCGCGAGCTCTTGGCGAGCGCCACCCGCAGCTCCCCGGCCAGCTCGCCCCCACTGATCTCGATCACGATCCTTACCCTACGTCATTACCTTCGCTAACCACACCCGCCCACCCCGACCCGCGCGCCCCCTTCGCCGACTCTGCATCTCCGGACTCTGCGAATCGGCGCTCGCGCAGTCGCGAGATGGAGACTCGGCGGGCGTCAGGCGCGGGGGTGGCGCGGGTTGTCCACAGGGGGCCGGGACGGGGGTGCGGGGCGGGGGGTCGTGCCGGGAGGGTGGGCGGGTGCCTCGACGACCGCCCGTGCTGCCGGCCCGGCTCGCCGGCGCGCCGTTCTCGCTCTCCGAGGCCGCCGAGCACGGGCTGTCCCGGCCCGAGCTGCGCCGGTTCGACCTGCGGACACCCACCCCGGGTGTCCGGTCGGCGGCCGCGGCGCCGCGGCCGGGCGACGTCGTCGCGCAGTGCCTGGACCTCGCCCCGGCGCTGCCGGACGACGCCGTGTTCTGCCACGCGACCGCGCTCGCCCTGCACGGCGCCGACCTGCCGTTCGGGGTGGCCTCACCGCGCGGGTTGCACGTCCAGGTCGGTCCGGGTGGGTCGTGGCCGCGGCGCCGCGGGATCGTCGCGCACCAGCGCTCGGACGCCGACGTCCCGCACGTCGTGCTCCGCAACGGGCTGCGGGTGATGACACCCGAGCGCGCCTGGGTGCAGCTGGCCTCGACCGTCAGCCCGCGCGAGCTCGTGGTCGCGGCCGACGCCTTGACGCGTCGGCGCCACCCGGTGAGCAGCCCCGCCGCGCTGCGGGCCGCGGTGGCGCGGCTGCCACCCGGTACCCGGGGGATCCGCCTCCTGCGCGCGGCCCTCGACCGTGCCCGACCGGGCACCGACTCGTGCATGGAGACGCGCCTGCGGTGGGAGCTGGTGGACGCCGGGCTGCCGTGCCCGCTCGTCAACGAGCTGGTCCGCGCCCCGGACGGCTACGTCGTCGCCATGCCCGACCTGTCCTACCGCGAGGAGCTCGTCGCGGTGGAGTACGACGGCGACGTCCACCGCACCGACCGGGAGACGTGGCGCCGGGACATCAGCCGCCGCCAGGAGCTCGAGTCGCTGGGCTGGCGCGTGATCACCTGCACCGCAGACGACGTCCTCCGCCACCCGGCCCGGGCCGTCGCGTGGGTCCGGCGCGCACTCCACGGCAGATGAGCTCGCCGAGTCTCCATCCGCGGACTCCGCGGAGCCTTGCGCGCGGAGACGCGAGATGGAGAGTCGGCGCAAGCGGCGCGCGAGAGGCGAGTGCGGAGCGGCGGCGCGGAGCGGCGGCGCGGAGCGGCGGCGCGGAGCGGGCGTGCGGGTGCGCGTCAGGGGCGGCCCAGGGCGCGGTAGGTCCAGCCCGCCGCGCGCCACGCGCGGGGGTCGAGGACGTTGCGGCCGTCCAGGACCGCGCGCCTGGCGACCAGCGCGCCGAGGCGCTCCGGGTCGAGCTCGCGGTACTCGCGCCACTCGGTCGCCAGCAGCACGACGTCGGCCCCCGCGACCGCCTCCTCCGCCGTGGCCGCGAACGCCAGCCCCGGCCACGCGCGGCGGGCGTTCTCGACGGCCTGCGGGTCGGTCACCACGACCTGCGCGCCCTGCAGCTGCATCTGCGCGGCCACGGACAGCGCCGGGGAGTCCCGGATGTCGTCGGAGTCGGGCTTGAACGCCGCGCCCAGCACCGCGATCCGCCGGCCGACGATGGACCCGCCGCACACCTCGCGGGCCAGGTCGACCATGCGCACCCGGCGGCGCATGTTGATCGCGTCGACCTCCCGGAGGAAGGACAGGGCCTGGTCGACCCCGAGCTCGCCGGCGCGCGCCATGAACGCCCGGATGTCCTTGGGCAGGCAGCCGCCGCCGAACCCGAGCCCCGCGTTGAGGAACCGCCGCCCGATCCGGTCGTCGTAGCCGATGGCGTCGGCGAGCCGGGTGACGTCCGCGCCGGTCGCCTCGCACAGCTCGGCCATCGCGTTGATGAACGAGATCTTGGTGGCGAGGAAGCTGTTCGCGGCGACCTTCACGAGCTGCGCCGTCGCGTAGTCGGTCACCACCAGCGGCGTGTGCTCGGCGAGCGGCGCGGCGTACACCTCGTCGAGGATCCCGCGGGCGCGGTCGCCGTCGGCGGTCGGGACGCCGTCGTCGTCGGTCGGCAGGCCGTAGACCAGGCGGTCGGGGTGCAGCGTGTCCTTGACCGCGAAGCCCTCGCGCAGGAACTCGGGGTTCCACACGAGCGTGGCCCCGGTGCCCTCGAGCCGCTCGGCGAGCGCCTCGGCGGTCCCCACGGGCACGGTCGACTTGCCGACGACCAGGTCCCCGGGGCGCAGGTGCGGGAGCAGCGCGGCGAACGCGTCCTCGACGTAGGTCAGGTCCGCCCGGAACTCGCCGTGCTTCTGCGGGGTGCCGACGCACAGGAAGTGCACCGCCGCGCCGGCGACGGCCGCCATGTCCGTCGCGAACGTGAGCCGCCCCTCGCCGCCGACCTCGGTCAGCAGCTCCGGCAGCCCGGGCTCGTAGAACGGGGCCTTGCCGGCGGCGAGCAGCTCGACCTTGGCGGCGTCGACGTCGACGCCGACGACGGTGTGCCCGAGCTTGGCCATGCTCGCGGCGTGCACGGCGCCCAGGTAGCCGCAGCCGATGACGGAGACGTGCATGGAGGACCCTTCGGCGGTGGCGGGTGGACCCCCCCGAACCTACCGTGGCCCGCCGGCACCCACCGGCACCCGGGGCAGCCCCCCGCCGGGAGCCCCGGGACGACGACGCCCGCCCGGACGCGCGGTCCGGGCGGGCGTGGTCGGGGTCGTGCCGGGCGGGGTCAGACGCCCAGCCAGGACTTGATCGGGCCGATGAGGAAGTAGACGACGAACAGCGCCGCGGCCACCCACATGAGCGGGTGCACCTGGCGGACCTTGCCGAGCGCCAGCTTCAGGACGACGAACGAGATGACGCCCGCGCCGATGCCGACCGTGATCGAGTACGAGAACGGCATGAGCACGATCGTGAGGAACGCCGGCACGGCGACCTCGAAGTTCTTCCAGTCGATGCCGGACACCTGCATCACCATGAGGAAGCCGACGACGACCAGGGCCGGGGTGGCCGCCTCGAACGGCACCATGCCGACCAGCGGGGACAGGAAGGTCGCGAGCAGGAAGGCGACGCCGGTGGTGACCGACGCGAGGCCGGTGCGTGCGCCGTCGCCGACGCCCGCGGCGGACTCGACGTAGGATGTGTTCGACGACACCGAGGCGGCGCCGCCCGCGGCCGCGGCGATCGAGTCGACGACCAGGATCTGGCGGGTGCGGGGCGGGTTGCCCTCCTCGTCCAGCAGGCCGGCCTCGCCGCCGACGGCGACCATCGTGCCCATCGTGTCGAAGAAGTCGGCGATCATCACCGAGAACACCAGCAGGATCACCGCGACGAGCCCGATCTTCTCGATCGACCCGAACAGCGAGAACTGGCCGAGGAGCGAGAAGTCGGGCGCGGCCACGAGCGAGTCCGGCACGGACGGCACGGCCAGCGACCAGCCGTCGGCGTTCTCCGCGGAGCGCTCGCCGAGGTTCCCGACGGCCTCCACGACGATGGCCAGCACGGTGGACACGGCGATGGCGATGAGGATCGCGCCGTGCACCTTGCGGGCCATCAGGATGATCGCGAGGAACAGGCCGACGACGAACACCAGCAGCGGCCAGGAGCCGAGCGAGCCGCCGATGCCGAGCTCGACGGGCGTCGCCTGGCTGAACGGGATGCGCACGAACCCGGCGTCGAACAGGCCGATGAACGCGATGAACAGGCCGATGCCGACGCTGATGGCGGTCTTGAGCTCCATCGGGACGGCGCGGAACACGGCCTCCCGGAAACCGGTGAGCACCAGCACGAGGATGATCAGGCCCTCGAGCACCACGATGCCCATCGCGTCGGCCCAGGTCATGTCGGGCAGCGACGCGATCGAGTAGGCGACGACGGCGTTCAGGCCGAGGCCCGCGGCGAGCGCCAGCGGGAAGTTGGCGACGAGGCCCATGAGGATCGACATGACGCCGGCGACCAGGGCGGTGGTCGCGGCGATCATCGGGATGTTCGGCTCGGACCCGCCGCCGAGGAAGTTCCCGGAGCCGTCCTGGACGGTCCCCAGGATGAGCGGGTTCAGCACGATGATGTAGCTCATCGTGAAGAAGGTGACGAGGCCGCCACGGATCTCGGTGCCGATGGTCGACCCGCGCTCGGAGATCTTGAAGAACCGGTCGACCGCGTTCTTCGGCGCGGCGGACGCCGGAGCGGTCGCCCGCGGGGAGGTGGTGGACATGGGGGGAAGTATGGCGGACGGGTGAGGGTCCGGTCGCGGGTGTCCGGGAGGTGTTCACCGGCCCGAAACACGCGGCGGCCCGGGCCCGTCGCGGGACCCGGGCCGCCGCGTGGCGGGACGCCTCAGATGACCAGGACCGACGCGGTGCCCGTGCCGTAGCCGGACACCTCGACCTCCAGGTCGAGCCGGCGCACGTACGCCAGCACCCACTGGGCCACGTCGGCCGGCAGCGGCTCCCGCGGGGCGTACCACTTGTCGAGCTTGAGGTGCGGGGCGTCGCCGACGTTGAACAGCGCGGCGGTGACGTTGAGGATCTCGCCGGCGTTCTCGGCCAGGGCCGAGGGCAGCTGCTCCTCCTCGACGGCGGTCTGCGCGGTGCGGGCCGGGACGAGCGCGATCGACGCGCCCAGATGGGCGGCGAGCGGCAGGTCGAACAGCACGAGCGCGGACAGCTTCATCAGCCTGTCGACGTAGACGCCGACCAGCGCCCCGCCGTTGAGCACCGGGTCGACCATCGGGCCGCCGGTCGTGACGGTGATGTCCCGCCCGACCAGGCCCTCCCAGTGCTCCCGCACCTCCATGGCGGCGGGCAGCGGCGTGGCGTCGCTCATGCCAGCACCGGGTCGATCGCCTCGCGGAACGTGTCCGCGGTGAACGGCTTGGCGATGAGGAACAGCGCACCGGCCTCCTCGGCGGTGGTGCGCATCTCCTCGGAGCCCTCGGAGGTCACGAACCCGAGCGGGGTGCCGAACCCCTCGGCGCGCAGGGCGCGCAGCAGGTCGATGCCGGTCAGGTTCGGCATGTTCCAGTCGGACAGGATGACGTCGGGCTCGTCGGCCCGCACGGCCTCGAGGGCCTCCTGGCCGTCGGACGCCTCGCGGACGTCCCAGTCGTAGCCGGCCTGGCGCAGCGTGCGGATCACGATCTGCCGCATCACCCGGCTGTCGTCGGCGATGAGCACGCGGATCATGCTCGTCACTTCCCTTCGGTGGCGGGTCCCGCGACGGTGGACGCGGGGGTCTGGGTGGTGCCGGGGCTCACTGGAACAGCGAGACCACGACGACGAGGGGACGGCCGCGCCAGTCGAGGCGCAGCTCGTGGGTGAGCGACCCGGCGGGGGCCGCGGGGAGGTCCGAGCGGACCTGGGGCAGCCCGAGGGTGCCCTGGCTCGGCAGCAGCGCCTTGACGTTGCCGCCGACGACGTTCGCGACCTCGCCGAACGCGTCGACCAGGTCCTCGGGGCCGACGGGCTCGTCGGCACCCATGCCCAGCAGGGCGCGGGTCAGCGCGTGCGCGGTCGCGACGTCGGTGGCGACGGCGGCGCGCCCGGCGAGCTCGCCGTGCACGTCCACCCAGGCGGCCAGCGGCTCGGCGGGGGCGGGCACGTCGCCCTCCCAGGGGCGGAGGTGGCCGGGCTCCCCGTCGACCATCGCCGCGAACACCTCCTCGGCGATCGCGAACACCTGGTCCTGCTCCACGGCGGCGGCGGTCATACGGGCTCCTCGGCGGGGACGAGCCCGAGCAGGTCGAGCTTGTCGCGGATGGCATCGGTGGTGAACGGCTTGATCAGGTACTCGTGGGCGCCCGCCGCGAGCGCGCGCACGATCTGGCCGTGCTCGCTCTCGGTCGTGACCATCATCAGCGTGATGTTGCGCCACGCCGGGTTGGCGCGGACCTTGGTGACGAAGGTGAGGCCGTCCATCACCGGCATGTTCCAGTCGATGCAGGCGAGGTCGACCTCCTCTCCCGACTCGAGCAGGTCCAGCGCCTGCTGCCCGTCCCCGGCCTGGACGGTGCTGAACCCCAGGTCCTCCAGGGCGCCCGCGACGATGCGCCGCATCGTCCGCGAGTCGTCGATGACCAGTGCTCTCATCGCGTCACTCCTTGTTCGAATGCCGGTCCGGCGGGGCGCCGCGGCGCGGTGGGCAGGGTGGTGGCCGGTCGCGGCTGGACCGGCCAGGTGGACGTGGGGGCCCCGGCGGCGGGCACGCGGGGCGCCGCGGTCGGGACCGCCGGGGTGGCGCCGGTGAGGGTGCCGGGTGCGAGGCGCGGGGACGGGACGGCGCCGGCGTGCACCGGCCGGTACACCGACCCGCGCTCGACGGGGACCCGCTCCCAGTCGCCGTCGACCCCGATCGTGGTCTCGGCGGCGCCGAGCACCAGGTACCCGCCGGGGCGGAGCGCGCGGTGCACCCGGCCGAGGATCGAGCGCTTGGTCTCGAGGTCGAAGTAGATGAGCACGTTGCGCAGGAACACGACGTCGAACGGGCCGGCGGGCGGCAGGTCGAGCAGGTTGTGCTTCGCGAACGTGATGCTGCGGCGCAGCTCGTCGGCGATCTGCCAGTCGTGCCCGGCCCGCTGGAACCAGCGGACCATCATGGGCGCGGGCAGGCCGCGGTTGACCTCGAGCTGCGAGTACCGCCCGGACCGGGCCTGGGCGAGCACCTGCTCGGACAGGTCGGTGGCCGTGATGCTGAACCGCGCGCCCGGGCCGAGCACGTCGGTGAGCGTCATGGCGATGGAGTAGGGCTCCTGCCCGGTGGAGCAGGCGGCCGACCACACCTTGAGGCCGTCGAGCACGGTCCGCTCGGCGCGCAGGCCGGGCACGATGTGCGTCCGGAGCGCGCTGAACGGGGCGTTGTCCCGGAACCAGGACGTCTCGTTCGTGGTGAGGGCCTCGACGATGTCGGCGAGGTCGGACTCCCGGCGCGCGGACCGCACCTCGCGGACGTAGGCGTCGACGCCGGCGTGGCCCCCCTCGCGGGCGAGCGGCAGCAGCCGGCTCTCCACGAGGTACTCCTTGCCGGCCTCCAGCTGGATGGCGCTGCGCCGCCGCACGACGTCGGCGACGAAGGCGAACGTGTCTTGGGTCAGGCTCACGGCCGACCTCCGATCGGGGCTGCGGGACGTCCGCCGCCGGCGCGGGCCAGCACGGACTCGAGGGTGGGGGCGACCTCGCTCAGGGGAAGCACGCGGTGGGCGAACCCGGCGGTCGCGACCGCCCCGGGCATCCCCCACACGACGCTGGTGGGCTCGTCCTGGACCACGACGGTGCCGCCGGCCCCGACGACGTCCTCGCAGCCGGTGCGGCCGTCCGCGCCCATGCCGGTGAGGACGAGGGCGAGCAGCTGCCCGCCGAGCTCGCGCACCGCGGACCGGAACAGCACGTCGACGGCGGGCCGGCAGAAGTTCACCGGCGGGCCGTCCGTCAGCTTGACCCGGAGCTGGCCGGCGGACCGGCTGAGCTCGAGGTGGTGGTCGCCCGGGGCGATGTAGACGGTGCCCGGCTGGAGCACGTCGCCGTCGGCGGCCTCCACGACCGTGGCCGGGCCGAGCCGGTCCAGGCGGGCCGCGAGCTGCCGGGTGAACACCGGCGGCATGTGCTGCACGACGAGCACGGGCACCGGCGGCGCCGCCGACAGCGCGCCGATCACCTTGGACAGCGCCTCGGGGCCGCCGGTGGACGAGCCGATGATGACGGCGCTCACCGGGTGCGGCGCGGGCGCCGGGCGGGTGACGACCGCGCGGCGGGAGTTCGCCGAGGAGGCGACCGGGGCCGGCCCCGCGGCCGCACCGGCGCCGAGGCGGGTGCGGGGCGCGGGTGCGCCGGCCGGTGCCGCCCCGGCGACCGGGCCGCCGGCGGGCGGGAGCGCCCCGGCGGCACCGGGCCGGTGCTGCACCAGCGCCTTGATCTTCGGGATGAGCTCGCTCGCGACCCGGTCCAGCGACTCCTGGACGCTGCCGACGTTCGCGGGCTTGGTCACGTAGTCCGTCGCGCCGGCGACGAGGGCGTCCAGGGTGGCGGACGCACCGCGCTCGGTGAGCGTGGAGAACATGATGATCGGCATGGTGTGCCGGTTGCGGCGCAGCGCGCGCACCGCCTCGATGCCGTTCATCTCCGGCATCTCGATGTCCATGGTGACGAGGTCGGGGGCCAGCTGGTCGACCTTGGCGAGCGCGATGCGCCCGTTGGAGGCGAAGCCCACCACCTCGATGTCGGGGTCGCGCGAGAGCGAGTCCGTCACCAGCCGGCGGACGACGACCGAGTCGTCGACCACCAGCACACGGATCCTGGTCACGAAGTTCCCCTTACACGCGGACCGGCCGCACCGGCCGGGTTCGTGGTTCTGATCGGTCGGTGCGGCCGGTTCCTGAGCCGCCGGGGCGGCCCGGTGGGGGCCGTCAGAAGGTGAAACGGGCGACCCGCTCGTGCAGGTCCGCGGACAGCGACGCGAGGTCGTTGACCTGCGAGGACACCGCCCCGAGGACGTCCGCGGAGCGCGCCGCGGCACCCGCGACGCCGGTGATGTTCGTGGCGATCTCACCCGACCCGGTCGCGGCCTCCGCGACGGAGCGCGACATCTCGTTGGTGGTCGCCGTCTGCTCCTCCACCGCGCTGGCGATGGTGAGCTGGTAGTCGTTGATCGACGCGATGATCTGGGAGATCTCGCCGATCGCCGTGACGGCCGCCGAGGTGTCGTTCTGGATGGCCTCGACCCGGCGGGCGATGTCCTCCGTGGCCTTGGCGGTCTCCTGGGCCAGCTCCTTGACCTCGCCGGCCACGACCGCGAACCCCTTGCCCGCCTCCCCGGCCCGCGCCGCCTCGATCGTCGCGTTCAGCGCCAGCAGGTTCGTCTGCTCCGCGATGCTCGTGATGACCTTGACGACGTTCCCGATCTCCTGGGACGACGACCCCAGGCGGGCCACCTGCTCGTTGGTGGCGGCGGCCACGTCGGTCGCCTGGCTCGCCACCTTGGCGGCGTGCGAGGCGTTCTGGGCGATCTCCCGGATGGACGCGCCCATCTGCTCGGCGCCGGCGGCGACCGCCTGCACGTTGCGGGACACCTCCTCGGCGGCCGCGGCCACGACCCCGGCCTGCGCGGAGGTCTCCTGGGAGCCCGCGACGACGTCGCCGTTCGACGCGGTGAGGCTGGCGGCGGTCGTCTCCACGGAGCCGGCCGCGTCCACCACGCCCGCGAGCGTCGTGCGCAGCGACTCCTGCGCCTGGCCGAGCGCCTCGGCCATCCGGCCCGTCTCGTCGTGCCACGGCACCTCGGTCGGCACGGTGAGGTCGCCGTCGGCCATCGCCTCGAGCGACCCCTGCACGCTGCGCACCGCCCGGGTGATCCGGCGGATGACCAGCACGGCCAGCAGCCCGGACAGGGCGGCGCCGACCACGAACGCGACGACGAGCGCGACGATCGTGCGGTTCACCTCCGCGCGGCTGTCGGCCAGGATCTGGTCCACCTGCGCGTCGACCTGGCCCTGCGCGAGCGCCAGCGCGCGGCCCGCCCAGTCGGGGTCGGCCGAGGCGTCGGCCGCGAGCGCGGTGCGCAGCCCGGGCAGGTCGCCCGCCTCGACGAACGGCAGCAGCGTGCCGTCGCGGTAGGTGACCCAGGCGTCCCAGCGGTCGACGAAGTCCGTCCACTGCCGGGTGCCGGACTGCGGGTAGCCGTCGATGGCGTCGATCTGCGCGGCGACGTCGCGGTCGTTCCACGCCGAGGACTCGAGCAGCTGCGCCCGGACGGACTCGTCGGTCGCCTCGGCGGCGCGGTGCACGAGCAGGTGGCTGCGGGTCTGCGCGGTGCGCAGCTCGGACATCGCCGACTGCAGGTCGCCGGTCAGCCCGGACATCTCCTCCAGGTGCTGGCCCGCGCGGTACAGCGCCACGGCGCCGACGCCGCCGACGAGGGCGAACGTGCCGCCGAGCACCAGCAGCGAGACGGCGATCTTCAGGGCGATCGGGCGGTCCCAGAACCAGGACGCGCGGTTCCGGCGGGTCGCGCCGGCCGGGGTGTGGTCGGTGGTGCGCATCAGCCCAGCTCCTCCGCCGTGTAGTAGCCGCCGTCCACGAGGACCTGGCGGTAGTTCTCCCCCGTGACCACCTGCGGCGCCAGCAGGTACGACGGCACGACCTTCACGCCGTTGTCGTACGAGGCGTTGTCGTTGGTCTCGGGCTCCGCGCCGTCCAGCAGCGCGCGCACCATCGAGACCGCGACCTCCGCGAGCTGGCGGGTGTCCTTGTAGACCGTGCCGTACTGCTCCCCCGCCGCGATCGACTTCGCGGACGCCAGCTCGGCGTCCTGGCCGGTCACGACCGGCAGCGGCAGCGCGTCCGAGCCGTAGCCGATGCCCTTGACGGCGTCGAGGACCGCGATCGAGATGCCGTCGTACGGGGACAGCACCCCGTCGAGGCGCCGGTCGGCGTACCGCGGGAGCAGGGTCTGCATCCGCGCGGTGGCGTTCTTCGGGTCCCACGCGGCGGTGGCGATCGTCTCGAAGTCCGTCTCGCCGGACGGCACGACGAGCACCCCGGAGTCGAGGTACGGCGTCAGCACCTGCATCGCGCCGGAGTAGAAGACGCTCGCGTTGTTGTCGTCGGTCGACCCGGCGAACAGCTCGACGTTGTAGGGGCCGGTCGCGCCGGTGGGCTCGCCGCCGGCGTCCAGGACGCCGAGGCCCTGCAGCAGCTGCGTGGCCTGCAGGACGCCGACCCGGGCGTTGTCGAAGGTCGCGTAGTAGGCGACGTCGGGCGACTCGCGGATCAGCCGGTCGTAGGCGATCACCGGGATGCCGGCGTCGGCGGCGTCACCCAGGACGTCCTTGAGCGCGACACCGTCGATCGAGCCGATCACCAGCGCGTCGGCGCCGGCGGCGATCATGTCCTGCAGCTGCTGGACCTGGGTGGGCACGTCGTTCTCCGCGTACTCCAGGTCGACGTCGTAGCCGAGCGCCTGCAGCTGGTCCTGGACGTTCTCGCCGTCCGCGATCCACCGCTCGGACGTCGTCGTGGGCATCGCCACGCCGACCAGCGGCCGGCCGCCGTCCTCGCCCGCCGCACCGCCCGCGCCCGGGTCCGCGGACCCGCAGCCCGCGACCGTCACCACCGCCACCAGCGCGAGGCACGCGGCGAGCGCATTCCCCGCACGGTGGCGCTTCCCGTGCCTCATCTCGACTCCCTCGTCCGATCCGGCGCGACGCCCCCTGGCGCGGCCGTGCCCCTCGGATCGACCGGGACCGCGCGGATGTGAGCGCTCTCCCGCGGAAACGGCGGGTGAACACCGCGAGGCCGCCCGGGTGCGGCACCCGGGCGGCCTCGTGCTGACGGCGGCTCCCGTCAGTAGGTGAAGCGGGACACCCGGCCGCGCAGGTCCTCGGACATGCGCGCGAGCTCGCCGATCGAGTCGCCCATCTGCCCGAGGGTCTGCGAGGAGGTGGCCGTCGCGGACGCGACGCCGGTGATGTTGGTGGCGATCTCGCCGGAGCCGGTCGCGGCCTCGGCCACCGAGCGGGACATCTCCGTCGTGGTGGCGGTCTGCTCCTCGACCGCCGAGGCGATCGTCAGCTGGTAGTCGTTGATGCTCGCGATGATGTGCGAGATCTCGCCGATCGCGGTCACCGCGGCGCCGGTGTCGGCCTGGATGGCCTCGACCCGGCGGACGATGTCCTCCGTGGCCTTGGCGGTCTCCTGGGCCAGCTCCTTGACCTCGCCGGCCACGACCGCGAAGCCCTTGCCGGCCTCGCCCGCGCGGGCCGCCTCGATCGTGGCGTTCAGCGCCAGCAGGTTGGTCTGCTCGGCGATCGACGTGATGGCCTTGACCACGTTGCCGATCTCCTGGCTCGACTCGCCGAGCCGGGTCACCTGGTCGTTGGTGGCCGCGGCGACGTCGGTCGCCTGGCCCGCGACCTTGGCCGCCTGGGACGCGTTCTGCGCGATCTCGCGGATGGAGGCGCCCATCTCCTCGGCGCCCGCCGCCACGGTCTGCACGTTGCGGGACACCTGCTCGGCCGCGGCCGCGACGACGCCGGCCTGGGCCGAGGTCTCGTCGGAGCCGGCGACCACCTGGTGCGACGCGACGGACAGCTCCTCGGCGGCCGCGGCCACCGTCTGGGCCGTCTCGACGACGCCGGACACCAGGCCGCGCAGGCTGGTCTGGGTGCGCTCGAGGTCGACCGCGAGGGTGCCGATCTCGTCCCCGCCGGTGACGCCGGACGGCACGGTCAGGTCGCCGTCGCCGGCCGCGGCGAGCGCGTGGGACACGCCGCCGATCCGGCGGACGATGCCGCGCGCGACCACGAACGCCAGCGCGGACGCGGCCACCGCGCCCAGCAGCGCGACCAGCACCGTGATCCACACGGAGCGGGCGCCCAGGTCGTCCGTCTCCTTCGCGAGCGCCGCCGCCTGGTCCCCCTGCGAGGTGGTCTCGACCTGCATGGCGTCCAGCACCGCGGTCGTCAGCGGGCGCACGGTGTCGTTGAAGTACGTGCCGAACTGCTCGGCGTCGCCGGCGTCGGCCATCGGGAACAGCGTGTCCTCCGCGGCCGCGTAGTAGTCGTCCAGGGCGGCGACGACCGCGTCGACGTCGTCCTGGCTGACCGCGTTGGCCCGGTACTCCTCGATCTGCGCGGCGAGGTCGCCCTGGCGCTCGGTGAGCTCGTCCGCGAGGGTGGCGCGGGTCTCGGCGTCCGCGATGCCGTACTGGATGACGCGGGCCCGGTCGCCCTGGAACGAGCGCTGGATCTCGGTGAGCTGCTGCAGCGGCGTCACGTTGCCGGAGTACATCTCGGCGGCGTCCGCGCGCAGCGTGCGCAGGGAGCCGATCGCCACGGCGGTCACGACCGCGGTCATCGCGACCATCACGAGCACCGCGGTGAGGATCTTGACCAGCACCGGGCGGTCGGCCCAGAGCCGCCGCGGGGAGCCGTCGTGCTGCACGCTCATCTGTCGTTCCTTCGTCGAGGGGGACCTACGTCCTCACCATCGGCCGCCGCCGCGGCGGCGCGAGCGGTTCCGCGGCACGGCGGCCGGGTGGAATCGGGCCCGCGGACCGGCCCGCCGCTCGGCCCGCGGCGGCCGCCCGGTGCGCCGAGGGGGTACGCGACACGTCGAGCGAGCACCCGCTGGGTGCTCGCTCGACGTGTCGGCTGCTCGCTCGGCGCTGGGCGCCGGGCGTGCGGGGGGCCGGGCGCGCGGCGCCGGGCCGGGGTCAGTACCGGAAGCCGCCCACCCGGGCGCGCAGGTCCTCGGCCATGCGGGCCAGCTCGCCGATCGCGCCGCCCATCTGGTTCAGCGTCTGCGAGGACTCCGCGGCCGCCGCGGCGACCCCGGTGATGTTGGTGGCGATCTCGCCCGAGCCGGTGGCGGCCTCGGCGACCGACCGGGACATCTCGTTGGTCGTCGCCGTCTGCTCCTCGACCGCGCTGGCGATCGTCAGCTGGTAGTCGTTGATCGACGCGATGATCGACGAGATCTCGCTGATCGCCGCGACGGCCCCGGTGGTGTCGCCCTGGATGGCCTCGACCCGGCGGGCGATGTCCTCCGTGGCCTTGGCCGTCTCCTGCGCGAGCTCCTTGACCTCGCCGGCGACGACGGCGAAGCCCTTGCCGGCCTCCCCGGCGCGCGCCGCCTCGATCGTCGCGTTCAGCGCCAGCAGGTTCGTCTGCTCGGCGATGCTGGTGATGACCTTGACGACGTTGCCGATCTCCTGGCTCGAGACGCCGAGGCGGGCGACCTGGTCGTTGGTCGACTGGGCGACGTCGGTCGCCTGGCCGGCGATCTTCGCGGCCTGCGTCGAGTTCTGCGCGATCTCGCGGATGCTGGCGCCCATCTGCTCGGCGCCCGCGGCGACCGTCTGCACGTTCCGGGACACCTGCTCCGCCGCCGCGGCGACGACCCCGGCCTGCGCGGAGGTCTCGTCGGAGCCGGCGACCACCTGGTGCGACGCGGCGGACAGCTCCTCGGCCGCGGCGGCGACGGTCTGCGCCGTCTCGACGACGCCCGTGATCGTCGAGCGCAGGTTCTCCTGCGCCCGGGTCAGCGAGCGGGCCATCTGCCCGAGCTCGTCGGTCGAGTCGACCTGCGCGACGACGGTCAGGTCGCCCTCCGCCATGGCCTCGATCGCCCGCTGCACCTCGGTGACCTGGCGGCGGATGATCTGGGCGATGACCATGCCGATCGCGCCCACCAGCAGCACGCCCGCGGCGAGCACGACGAGCAGCAGGCGCGCGCCGGCGGTCGCCTTCGCGGCCGCGTCGTCGGAGACGGTCTGCAGGTAGTCGGCGGCCGACTGCTCGGCGGCCTCGAGGCCGGTGACCATGGCGTCGACCGCGTCCTGGGCCGGGCCGTCGGTGACCTCGCCGAACGTCGCGGTGTCGTCCGCGAACGCGGCCGGGATCAGCTGGTCGTCACGGACCTGCTGCCACTGCGCCCACGCCGCCTTGAAGTCGTCCCAGCCCGGGACGGTGACGCCGTCCAGACCGGCCTCGAACGCGTCGGCCGCGGCCTGCAGGTCGGCGTCCGTCGCCGCCATCGCGTCGGTGCGCTCCTGCTGCTGCGCCGCGGTGGTGGTGTCGCTCGCACCGGCCTGCGCGATCAGCATGCGCGCCTTGATCTCCTCCTGGTGCACGACGGCGAGCGGCGCGATGACGCCCGCGGACACACCCTGGACGGTGGCGGTGCTCGCCGCGAGGTCGCTCATCCGCACGGAGGCGAACACGCCCGTCCCCGCCACGACGGCGACGACGACCGCGAGCAGGACCAGGATCTTGGTGCGGACGCCGCGGTCGACGAACAGGGCCGCGACGCGACCGGTGCGGCGGCCGTCCGGCGACGGGTGGCCGCCGGCGGTGCGCGCGGGGGCGGACCCGCCCGGGCCGCGCGGCGTGGGCACGCGGTCGAGGGCGGCCGTGCGCGGCTGCCTCGACGTCGTGGTGACGCTCATGGTGGGTCCTCGTTCCTCGGTGTCGTCCCCTGCTGGGCATCTGATCGACCGGGGGCGGACCGGCGTGAGCCGCGGCCGGGGTGAACCCGCGGTGGACGACGACCGGCCGCGGCGCCCCCTCGTCGGGGTCGCCGCGGCCGGTGCGCGCGGGGCGTGCTCAGTACGTGAACTGGGCCACGCGTCCGCGCAGGTCCTCGGACAGCCGGGCCAGCTCGCCGATGGCGGACCCCATCTGGTTGAGGGTCTGGGAGGACTCGGTCGCGGCGGAGGCGACGCCGGTGATGTTGGTGGCGATCTCCCCCGACCCCGTCGCGGCCTCGGCCACCGACCGGGACATCTCCGTGGTCGTGGCGGTCTGCTCCTCCACCGCCGAGGCGATCGTCAGCTGGTAGTCGTTGATGCTCGCGATGATGTGGCTGATCTCCCCGATCGCCCCCACCGCACCGCTGGTGTCCGCCTGGATCGCCTCCACCCGCCGCGCGATGTCCTCGGTCGCCTTCGCCGTCTCCTGCGCCAGCTCCTTGACCTCGCCGGCCACGACCGCGAAGCCCTTGCCGGCCTCGCCCGCGCGCGCGGCCTCGATGGTCGCGTTCAGCGCCAGCAGGTTCGTCTGCTCGGCGATGCTCGTGATCACCTTGACGACGTTGCCGATCTCCTGCGACGACGTCCCCAGCCGCGCGACCTGCTCGTTCGTCACCGCCGCCGCGTCCGTGGCCTGACCCGCGACCTTCGCCGCCTGCGACGCGTTCTGCGCGATCTCCCGGATGCTCGCACCCATCTGCTCGGCACCCGCCGCCACCGTCTGCACGTTCCGCGACACCTGCTCCGCCGCCGCCGCCACGACCCCCGCCTGCGCGGAGGTCTCGTCCGAACCGGCCACCACCTGGGTGGAGGCGGCCGAGAGCTCCTCGGCCGCCGCGGCGACCGTCTGCGCCGTCTCGACGACGCCGGACACCACGCCGCGCAGGCTGCCCTGGGCGGTCTGGAGGGACCGCGCCATGTCGCCCAGCTCGTCGGCGGTGCGGACGTCGGCCCGAACCGTGAGGTCGCCCTCGGCCATCGCCTCGAGCGCGTGCCGCACCTGGCCGGCGCCCTGCGCCAGCCGCCGCGACACGACGAAGCCGATCACGAGCACGATCGCGAGGCCGGCGACCAGCAGCGCGACGACCGTCACGATCGTGCGGGTCACCAGCGCGGACGCCGCGTCGGTGCTCGCGTCGGCGACCTCGGCCACCGACTGGTTCTCCAGGGCGATGGCGTCCGCCGCGATCGTCGTCTGCGGCAGGATCTGCGCGCGGTAGAACGCCGCCGCCCCGGCCACGTCGCCCTCGTCGGCCATCGGGAACAGCTCGTCCTGCGCCAGGCGGACCATCTCGTTCCAGCCCGAGTCGAAGTCGGACCACGCCTGGTCGTTCACCGCCAGGTCGCCGTACGCCGCCTGCTGCTCCTGGATCGACGCGACGTACTCGTCGAGCTGGTCGCGCAGGTCGGACCGGACGTCCGTCGACGCCGCCGGGTACTCCACCATCCGGGCCCGCCCCGCCTGGAGCGCGCGCTGCAGGTCGCTGACCTGCCCGAGCTGGGCGACGTAGGCGCCCTCCTTCGCGACCTCGTCGCGCAGCTGGACCAGGCTGGTCGCGGCGGCCACCGCGACGAGCACGGCGACGAGCCCGGCGGCGGCCAGCAGGCCGAGCACCTTGCCGGCGATGGACAGCCGCAGCCCGCGGGCGCGGGACGGGGCGGTGACGGTTCGGGACATGGAGGCTCCACTGCGTGCGGGGGCGACGCGACCCGCGCAGCTGAGCGCGGGCCCGACGTGTCGCCGGGACGCCCCTCCCATCGGCAGGGCCCTGACCTGCATGACCGTCGCCGGCGGGTGAAGTGAAGCGCTTAGCTCCCGGGACGACGCGAGGGGCCCGCGCCGACGCCCCGGGAGGAGGTCGGCGCGGGCCCCTCGCGGGTGCTCCGTGCGCGCGGGCGTCAGGCCGCGGTGGCCTGGTCCACGTCCAGGACCAGCAGCAGCCGGCCGTCGAGCTTGTGCGCGCCGAGGATCAGCGGCCGCAGGGCGGCGTCCAGCGTCTCCGGCGGGGCCTCGAACGTCTCGGGGCCGACCTCCATGACGTCACCGATCTCGTCGACCAGCAGGCTGACGGGCTCGCCCGCCACCTGCACGACGACCATCATCGGCTCCGCGTCCTCGCCGAGCGGCTCGAGGCCGAGGCGGGGACGCAGGTCGACCGTGAGGACGACCTGACCGCGCAGGTTCACCAGGCCGGCGACCCCGGGCGGGGCCAGCGGCACGCGGGTGCGGACGTGCGAACGCAGCGCCTCCTGCACCCGCGTGACGTCGACCCCGTACAGGCTGCCGCCGAGGCTGAACGTGACGTACTGGCTCATCGGGTGGCTCCCACCAGCTCGGACCCGCCGACCTGCGTCGGGAGGTCGTCGTACGTGGAGCGGTGCTCGGGCCGCTCGTCGTAGAACGCCGCGTCGGCGGCGAGGATCGCGCGGCGCACGTCCAGCAGCTCCGTGACCTTCTCCCCCAGCACCGTGGAGCCGACCAGGCCGGCGTCCTCGATGTCGGAGTGCCGGGCCGAGTCGTCGTCGACGATGTCGACGATCTCCTTGACCACGAGGCCGACGCTGCGGCCCGCGCGGCTGTAGACGACGAGCAGCAGCTCGGACGACTCCTCGGACCCGTAGGCGCCGAGGATCCGGTCCAGCCGGGCCAGCGGCAGGATCGTGCCGCGGTACTGCACGACCTCCCGCCCGCCGACGTACTCGACCTGGTCGGCCTGCACGTGCTCCAGGCGGGCGACCGACGCGAGCGGCATGGCGACCTGGCGGCCGCCGCCGATCCCGACGACCAGGACCTGCTGGGTGTCGCGGGCCGCGTTCGCCGCCGCGTTGTCGTGCGCGTCGCGGGCGGCGACGTCGAGCTCGCCGGCCAGGGCGCGGCGGGCGATGGCCTGCACGTCCAGGATCAGCGCGACGTGGCCGTCGCCGAGGACGGTCGCACCCGAGTACGCGCCGATCGCCTTCAGGCGGGCGGACAGCGGCTTGACCACGATCTCCTCGGTGTTGAGCACCCGGTCGACCAGCAGGCCGAACCGCTGCTGGTCCGACTGGACCACCGCGATGACCGCGTTCTCCGGGCGCTCGCCGCCGACCTCCAGGACCGAGGACAGCGAGACCAGCGGCAGCAGCTCCCCGCGCAGCCGGTACACGGCCGCCTCGTGGATGTGCTCGATGCCGGACTCCGAGCGCTGCGAGTCGAGCGCCACGAGCTCCAGCAGGTTGACCTGCGGGATCGCGTACAGGTCGCCGCTGCACTCCACCGTCAGCGCGGGCATGATCGCCAGCGTCAGCGGGATGCGCAGCCGCCA
The DNA here is from genome assembly GCF_005239125.1 of Cellulomonas hominis. Taxonomy (GTDB): domain Bacteria; phylum Actinomycetota; class Actinomycetes; order Actinomycetales; family Cellulomonadaceae; genus Cellulomonas; species Cellulomonas hominis_A. Next base: position 29,100 of record NZ_SZYE01000029.1, read on the forward strand.
CGTGGTGCCGCGGCCCACGACCGAGTCGACCTCGACCGCGCCGCCGATCGCCTCGATCTTGGTGCGGACGACGTCCATGCCGACGCCGCGGCCGGACACGTTGGACACGACCTCGGCCGTCGAGAACCCGGCGAGGAACAGCAGCTGCAGCAGATCCGCCTGGCTCATCGCCGCGACCTGGTCGGCTGTCCGCAGGCCCTTCTGGACCGCCTTGGCGCCGATCTTCTCCGGGTCGATGCCCCGGCCGTCGTCGGCGACCTCCACCACCACCTGGCCGGACGCGTGGTACGCGCGCAGCCCCAGGACACCCTTCGGCGCCTTGCCTGCGGCGATGCGGTCCGCCGAGGCCTCGATGCCGTGGTCGACCGCGTTGCGCACCAGGTGCGTCAGCGGGTCCTTCACGGCCTCCAGCAGGCTGCGGTCGAGCTCGGTGTCGCCGCCGGACAGCTCCAGCTGCACCTCGCGGTGGCAGGCCGCCGCGACGTCGCGGACCATGCGCGGCATCTTCGACCACAGGTGCTCGATGGGCTGCATGCGGGTCTTCATGACCCCCTCCTGCAGCTCGCCGGCGATGAGGTTGAGGCGCTGCGCGGAGCGGGCGAGGTCGACGTCGTCGGTGCCCCCCGCCAGCCGGCTGATCTGGTTGCGGGCCAGCACCAGCTCGCCGACCTGGCGCATCAGGGCGTCGAGCAGGTCGACGTCCACGCGGATCGACGCGTCGGCGGCGCCGGCGCGCAGCGAGCCGAGCTCCTCGGCCGGGGCCGGAGCCGGCGGCGCAGCCGCGGCCGGGACCGGGGGCGCGGCGGCGACCTGCGGGACCGGGTGACGGCGCTGCGGGCCGCGGTGCCGAGCACCGTCGAGGTCGGCTGCAGCGGCGACGTCCTGGGCGTCGAGGGGCTGCTCGCGGGCGCGCGGACCTGGCACTCGGGGCTCGCGA
>NZ_SZYE01000002.1 GCF_005239125.1 Cellulomonas hominis
GGCGGCGGGCGCGCCGGGGGATCGCCCTGATGGTCCGCACCCCCGCGCTGCGTGCGGTGCTCGCGCTGAACATGGTCGTGGCGGCCGGGGGCGCCTACGTGCTGGTGCAGTACGTCCTCGTCGCCCGTGAGGTCTACGCCCGGGGTGACGGGGTCGCGGCGCTGCTGATGGCCGCGCTCGGCGCGGGCTCGATCACGGTGGCGGTGCTGCTTCCCCGGGCGCTCGAGGCGCTGCCGGAGCGCGCGCTGATGCTCGCCGGCGGCGGGGTCGTCGTGGCCGCGACCGCCGGGGTCGCGGCGGCGCTGCACGTCCCCGGCACCCGCGGTCTCGTCCTCGTGGGGGCGCTGTTCGCCCTCGTCGGCGCGGGGTGGGCCGCTGCGGAGACCCCCGTGGGCCGGATCATCGCCCGCACGACCCCCGAGCGCGACCAGCCCGCGGTGTTCGCCGCGCAGTTCTCGCTGTCGCACGCGTGCTGGCTCGTGACCTACCCGGTGGCGGGGTGGCTCAGCGTGCTCGGGCTCGGCTCGGCCGCCCTCGTCCTCGCCGGCCTGGGCGCGGCGGCTCTCGCGGCGACAGCCGCGCTGTGGCCCACCCGGGAGGTCAGCCACGTGGCACGCTGAGCGGGTGACCGCCGAGACCTCCCGGGCCACCGCCCCGGACGCCGACCTCGACACCGCCGTCGACGTCCTGCGCCTGCTCGCCGACCGCACCCGCCTCGCGATCCTCGGCCTGCTGCACGACGGGGAGCTGTCGGTCGGGGCGATCGCGGAGCACCTCGCCCGCCCGGTGCCTGCGGTCTCGCAGCATCTCGCCAAGCTGCGCGGGGGTCGCCTGGTCACCACGCGGCGCGACGGCGCGACGGTCTACTACCGGATGGCGAACGAGCACATCGACGCCCTCGTGCTCAACGTCCTGCACCAGGCCGAGCACCTGCGCTACGACCGCCCGCCGCACCACCACTGACCGGTCCGCACGACGCCCGGCTGCTCAGCGCCCCGGGTCCCCGCCGTCGCGCGCCGGGCCGCTCCGCACCGACCGAGCGGTCGCCGGGGGAGTGCCGACCTCCTCGACGCCGTGGTCGCCGCAGGGGGTCGCGGTCACGGCGGCGCGCTCGATCCGGGTCACGAGGAACCACCGGATGCCGCGGCGCAGCCGGCACCAGCCGACCAGGTACCACCGGCCACCCATCGCGCCGAACATGATCGGCTCGACGTCGCGGGTCGTCACGCCGCCGTCGCCCGCGACGTACCGGATCCGCACCACGCGCTGCTCCGCCATCGCCTGCTCGAGCGCCGACCTGATGGCACGCGAGGGGGCCGGGGGAGCGTTCACCCAGACGCGGCCGGCGAGCTCGTCCGCCTTCCTCCGGGTCACGGGGTCCAGGACGTCCAGGACCTTGCGCACCCCGGCCGCGGCCAGATCGGCGTAGGGGGCGTCGGGCGCCGCCGAGACGGCCGCGAGCAGCGCGACCGCCTGGGCGGGCGTCAGGCTGACCGGCGGGAGGGTGGCCCGGGCGGTGAGCCCGTACCCGCCGCCGGGCCCCGGGCGGGACCAGATCGGCGCACCGCTGCTCTCGAGCGCGGCGAGGTCGCGCTTCACCGTCCGCACGGACACGCCGAACTCGGCGGCCAGCCGCTCGGCCGTGCAACCGCGGGTGCCCTGCCGGCGCAGCATCTCGACCAGCGCGTGCAGGCGCTCCGCCCGCCTCAACTCGACGCCCGGACCAGATCCATGCCAGAAATGGTGACACACCGCTGTCCGGAGGGCTTGCGAGCATCGGGCCATGACGACCAGCACAGACGCACCGACCATCCTCCTGATCCCCGGCCACTGGCTGGGGGCGTGGGCCTGGGACGAGGTGGTGGCGCACCTGACCGGCGCCGGCCACCGAGCCGTCCCGATGACCCTGCCCGGCCTCGACCCCGCCGACCCCGAGCGCGCGTCCAGGACCCTCGACGACCAGGCCGCGGCGATCGAGCAGGCCATGCACCGGGCCGGCGCGTCCGCCGGGCGTCCGGTGGTGGTCGTGGCGCACAGCGGGGCCAACGCACCCGTCAGCCTCGTCCTCGACCGGCACCCCGGGTGGGTGCGGCACGTGGTCTGGGTCGACAGCGGACCAGTGGCGCCCGGCACCGTCGCCGCCCCGGACGGCCCGGACGAGCTGCCCCTGCCGCCCTTCGACGCGCTGGGGCAGCAGGCGAGCCTCGACGGCCTGGGCGAGGCGTCCCTGGAGCGGTTCCGGACCCGCGCCGTCCCGCAGCCCGGGGCCGCGCTGCGGCAGCCCGTGCAGCTCTCGGACCCCGGCCGGCTGGAGGTGCCGACGACGCTCGTGTGCTGCTCCATCCCCGGAGCCCAGGTGAGGGAGCTGGCGGACGGGGGCCACCCGATGTTCGCGGAGGTCGCGCGGCTCCGGCACGTCGAGTTCGTCGACCTGCCCACCGGGCACTGGCCGATGTGGAGCCGGCCCGCCGACCTGGCGGAGGTCGTCCTCACCGCGGCGGCTGCGGCGGCCGAGGCCGGGTGAGACTGCGGGCCCGCTGCGGTGTCAGGCTGGTCCCGTGACCAGGACGCAGCTGCCCGCGGGCCTCCGTGCCGTCGTGTTCGACGTGGGCGAGACCCTCGTCGACGAGTCGGGGGCGTGGAGCCGGCAGGCGAGAGCCGCGGGCGTCACGGCGTTCAGCCTCATGGCGGCCGTCGGTGCGGCGATCAGCCAGGGACGCGACCACCGCGACGCGTGGGCGCTGCTCGGCGTGCCGGCACCGCGGTCGGTGCCCGACATCGACGGTGCGGACCTGTACCCCGATGCGGTCGGCTGCCTCCGCGCGGCGCGCGCGGCGGGGTTCGTCGTCGGCGTCGCGGGCAACCAGCCAGCAGGAGCGGAGGCCGCCGTCGAGGGCTTCGGGGTCGACCTCGACTTCGTGGCCGCGTCCGCGACGTGGGGCGTCGCGAAGCCGTCGCCCGAGTTCTTCCGACGTGTCGTCGCCCGGACGGGTCTCCGCCCGCACCAGGTGCTGTACGTGGGGGACCGCCTCGACAACGACGTCCGGCCGGCCCGCGCGGCGGGCCTGCGGACCGCCTGGCTCCGGCGAGGACCGTGGGGCCACCTCCAGCAGCTGCGGGCCGATGAGGAACGCCCCGATCTCGAGCTCACGGACCTCGCCGCGCTCACCGAGGCGCTCCGCGCCGCGGCACCCGGGGCGCGGGACCGGCTGCCCGGGTCGGCGGTCTGATCCGGCTCGGTCGGTCGGCGGCCGTCAGGACTCCGGGCCCTCCGGGTGGAGCCGGTCGGCGAGGAGCCTGTCGAGCTCCCGCCACGCGGGCGAGTCGACGCCGGCGTGCGCCGTGAGCAGGTCGACCACGTCGGGCCGGACGTGGCCGAACGCGGGGAGGTCCGGCACCGTCGTCATGCGGCGGGCGAGCGCGGCGGCGGTGTCGGCGACCTCCGCCAGGCGCGGGTCGTCCGGGTTCCGGTCGATGGCGTCGTCGTAGCCGCGGAGCACGGCGACGTACTCCTCGTCGTCGAGCAGCGCGGCGTGCGTGGGGAGGATCCCGCGCGCGAGGTCCGGGGCCACGGCGTACCCGAGGATCCAGTCGTCGCGGATGGCGTCCTGGTACCGCTCGGAGAGCCCGATCGCGCCGAGCCGGTCCAGGTACGCGATCGCCTCGGCGGGCAGGCAGAGGCGGTCGGGCCGGCCCAGGTGCTGCAGCCGAGCCCGGCGCCGCTCCAGCGAGCGGACGCGGTCACCGAGCGTGGCGTCGATGAGCGCGACGTGCCGGGCGAGGTCGTCGCCGTCGGCGGCCAGGACGTCCGGGATGCGGGCCAACGGGACCCCCGCCTGCGCCAGCGTGACGATCCGGGTGAGGTCGACGACCGCCCGGCTGTCGTACCGCCGGTAGCCGGAGGCGTCCCGCGCCGGTTCCGGGAGCAGCCCCTTGGCGTGGTAGACGCGGACGGCCTTGACCGTCACCCCGGCGTGGGTCGCGAGCTGTCCGATGGTGAGCACACCCCATCCTGACGCTTGACCTTGACCCAGGGGCGGGGTCGCAGCCTGGGTCCGACCGGACGCGATCCGCGCGCCCGGGCCCGTCTCCCACGAGAGGACCACCGCATGACCGGCATGCTGCACGGCTGCCTCCCCGACACGGAGTACCTCGAGCTCACGGCGCGGTCAGGGCGTCGCTACGGGATCTGGCTGACGACGCCGCCCGGGTACGCGGACGGCACGGATCCGCTCCCGCTCGTGTACGTGGTCGACGGCAACTGGTCCGTGGGCCTCACGGCGCCCCTGATCGTCACCCAGCTGGACCCGTTCCTCGCGGTCGCCCCGTACGTCCAGGTCAGCGTCGGGTACGCGGGCGAGGACGCGTCGGACTGGGACACGCTCCGGAACCGGGACCTCGTGCCGCCGGGCGAGCCCGTGAACGAGATCACCCTGTCCACGCTCGTGACGGCTCGCGACCGCGGGCTCATGTCGCAGGCGGTCGTGGACGCCTACCTCGCCGAGCTCGCCGACACCCGCGCCGACGCCTTCCTCGACTTCCTGACCCACGAGCTGCACCCGCACCTGACCTCGCGGCTCCGCGTCAGCGAGACCGGGCACGGGCTCTTCGGCTACTCGTACGGAGGGCTGTTCGCCCTGTACGCGTGGCTGCGCGACGCCGCGCCGTTCGCGACCTTCGGTGCGGGCAGCCCGGGGGTCCTCGCCGAGGACAGCCAGATCTTCGCGCTGATCGACGCCCTGCCGGAACGCCGCACCGACGCGACCCCCGCGCGGCTGCACCTCACCGGCAACGAGGTCGAGGCGCTCGGGCCCGTGCCCGTCTACCGGAGGCTGGCGAGCCAGCTCCTCGCCGTGCACGACCGGCTGCAGAGCACGGACCGGGCGCCGGACGTGTCCACCGCCCTCCTGCGCGAGACGCACGTCACCGGGCTCCAGGCCTCGTTCCTGAGCTACCTGAAAGCGTGCCGCTCGGGGGCCGAGGGCTCCGGCACCCGCGGGGGCCGAGCACGGCCGGCGTGAGCCACCGGGCCCCCGCGGCGCGCTCGGCGCCGGTCGGGCGTCGGCATCGTGTTGAATGGTCGCTCTGGTCAGCGGCGAGGCACCCCGTCCTCCGCCACGCGGAGAGGACGCAGGTGACGAGTCCGGGTTGGTTCGCAGCCGTGGGGTGCGCCGTGCTGCTCGGCGTCCTCGACGTCGTGATCTGGGCGGTCGTCTCGGCCGCCGGCGGCGCCGGTCGGAGCCGCTCCGCGGGCATCCGCCTGCCGTCCCTGATGGCGAGCGAGGAGGCCTGGCGCGCCGGGCACGCCGCGGCGCGGAAGGTCATGGGTCCGCTGCTGGTCGCGGCTGCGGTGATCGCCGTGCTGTCCGTCCCCCTGCAGCTGTCACCGATCGCCTACGTCGTCACCCTGGGGCTGTCCCTCGCCTGCACGGTCCTGGCGCTCGGGGCGGGAGCGGCGGCCGCCTCGCGGGTCGCCCGCCAGCGCGCCGACGACTGACCGCCCCGACTCAGTCCGGCCGGAGGCCCCCGCGGAGGACAGCGGCGATCGTCCCGCGGTCCTCCGGCGGGCCGAGCCGGGCGGCGTGCTCGAACCCGCAGACCAGGTGCATGAGCTGCTCCAGGGTGAGCTCCTGCCGGACGTCGCCGGCGCGCTGGGCGCGCTCCAGCAGGACGGCGGCGCTCCGCGTCAGCTCGGCCTTCGCGTCGCGGACCTCGGGGGAGGAGCCGTCGGCCGCCAGGAGCACCTGCTGCAGCCCGTCGTCCGCGAGCATCAGGTCCAGCACGGTGGCGAGGAACCCGTGGAACGCGGGACCTGCGGCGTCGTCGGCCACGGCGGCGCGGGCGGCGTCGAGCGCCCGCTGGACGGTGCCCGCGGTGAGCTGCTCGACGAGGGCGTCGACCGTGGGGAAGTGCCGGTAGACGGTGCCGACGCCGACCCCGGCGGCGCGCGCGACGTCGTTGAGCCGGAGGGTCCCGCGGTCCTGGCCGGCGGCGGCCTCGAGGATGCGTTCGCGGCTGCGGGCGGCGTCGGCGCGGAGGGGGGACATGTGGACCACCCTACCTGAAGCGGATGAAGCATCCGGTACGGTGACCACGACCGGATGATCTATCCACTTACGGACGGGGCCACCATGACCGAGCAGACGACCACCCACCGGACCGCGACCGGCGACGCGACCTGGGATCCGGCGCGCCCGCCCCGCCAGGACGGGCGCACCGTCGTGGTCACGGGCGCGACCGCCGGCATCGGGTACTTCGCGGCCGAGCAGCTCGCGGCCGCGGGCGCGGAGGTCGTGCTCGCCTCGCGCTCCGCCGCCCGGCTGGCCGGGGCGCGGGAGGCGATCCTCGCCCGGACCCCGGACGCGCACGTGCGGACCGTCGTGCTGGAGCTCGGCTCCTTCGGGGCGGTCGACGAGGCGGCGGCCGAGCTCGCGGCGCTCCCGCGCCTCGACGGCGTGTTCCTCAACGGCGGCGCGATGTCCATGAGCACGCGCGCCCGCACGTCGGACGGCCACCCGCTGCTGCTCGGCACGCACGTCCTCGGGCACGTGCGGCTGCTCGCGGGGATCCTGCCCGCGCTGACGGCGACCGCCGTCGAGCACGGGGGAGAGGGGCGGGTCGTGCACGCCTCGACCGGCTTCGTCGCGCGGTTCCGGCCGGACGTCGACGACCCCGCGCGGGTGCCGCGACTCGGTGTCGTCGCGTACGCCAAGGCCAAGGCCGTCACGGAGGTGCTCGCGTTCGAGCTGGACCGGCGGCTGCGCGCGGCCGGGCGGCCCGTGGCCTCGGTGGTCACGCACCCCGGTGTGGGCGTCGACGCGCGCACGCCGCACCGCCCGGGCATCCGCGACGACAGCACGCCGTACCGGCGCAACCCGTACACCCCGTGGGCGCAGGGCAAGGACGCGGCGGCCTGGCCCGGCGTCCGCGCGCTGACCGACCCCGGGATCCGCGGCGGGGACTACGTGGCGCCCCGCGAGGGGATGCGGGGTCTGCCGGTGCGTTTGGCGGCGCCCGCGCGGACCGCCGACCCGGGGGCCGACGCGGTGCGCCGCGTCTGGGAGCGGGTCGAGGCCCTCGCGGGCGTCGAGCTCCGCGTCTGAGGAGCCCTCGCGCCCGCGCCCCGACGCGCTGCCGGCTACCTGGCGCCGGCAGCGCGTCGGGGCGCGCACGCCGGCCGCGTGCGGGCGCGCGCGTCACCGTCCGGGGAGCGCCCGGGCCCGCCGCACACCCGCGAAGCCGGCGGCGACGCATGCTCCGGCCAGCAGCGCGAGCGCCCCACCCGCTGCCGGGACGACACGACCGAACTGCTCGACCTGCTGGTGCGTCCACGGGTCCGCCGACACGTCGCCCGCCACGAGCGTGGCGAGCACCGCGCCGCTGAGGGCGACACCGGCCGCCGTGGCCACCTCCGACGCGGTGTCGACGAGCGCGGCGCCGATGGTGGTCCGGTCCTCCGGCAGGCCGCGCATGACGTTCGTGCCCGCGACCACGCCGTTCACGCGCATACCCGCGGCGACGAGCACCAGGGCGACCGCCACCCAGACGTAGCCGGCGGAACCGAGGACCGTGTACACGACCAGCCCGAGCAGCACGGCGAGCGCGCTGAGCCCGGCGGCCCGCTCGAGGCCGACCCGCTGCATGATCGGTCGGATCAGGTACCCGCCGGCGATCAGGACCACGACCTGGGGGAGGGTACCGAGCGCGGCCTGCGCGGGGGTCCACCCCCACGCGAGCTGGAGCTGCAGCGTCACCAGGAACCCGAGTCCGGACGCCGCCAGCCCCGTCGCGGCCTTGAACGCCAGCCCGGACGACACCAGGGGCCGCCCGACCAGGCGCAGGTCGAGCAGGGGGTGCGGCGTGGACCGCTCCCGCCGGACGAACGCGACGGCGGCGAGGACCGCACCGGCGGCGGCCGCGTAGCCCACCCAGGGCGGGACGCCCGCCTCCACGAGCAGGGTCGGGGCGAGCAGCGCCAGCACCACCGACGCGGTGCCGAGGATCCCGCCGGGCACGTCGACGGGGGCGCGGTGCAGCTCGCCCGGCTGGTCGGCCGCGACGCCGCGGACCAGGCACACGAACGCCAGGGCGGCGATCGGGGCGTCCGCGATCAGCAGCGCCTGCCACGGCGCGAAGGCGAGCACGACACCGCCGACGGTGGGACCGAGGGCCAGGCCGACGAGGCCGACCGTGGAGATGACGGTGGTCGCGCGCACCCGCCGCTCGTCGTCGTCGAAGAGCCGGAACGCGAGGGCCAGGGACCCGGGCGTCGTCATCGCGGCGGCGACGCCCATGGCCGCCCGGACCGCGACGAGCTGCCAGATCGACGTGACCGCCCCGGCCGCGAGGCTGGCCGTCCCGAGCAGGACGAGCCCGACCAGCATCACCCGGCGGCGCCCGACACGGTCGGCGAGGGCGCCGAGGGTCAGCATCAGGCCGCCCAAGACCACGGCGTACGAGCTGGTCACCAGCTGCAGGGACACGGCCGAGGCGCGCAGGTCGCGGCCGATCGTCGGCAGCGCGACGTTGAGGACCGAGTTGTCGAGCATCTCGACCAGGAACACGGCCGAGAGGCCGGTGAGGGGCAGCCACGCCTCGCGCAGGGTCCGTGCGGGCCGGGGTGGCTGCGTGGTCGAGGTGACAGGGCTCTGAGGTCGCGTGGTCACGGGTGCACTCCTTCGAGGAAGAAGTGGCGACTCACCCGAGACCGCGTGCGCGCGCCGTCGCTGGCGCGGACGGCGATTTTCCTTCAGATGCCGGGACGGTACCCCCGCACCGGGCCGAGCGCGAGCGCCGACCAGGTGGTGACGGTCAGGAACGACACGACGAGCGTGCGCCGCCCCGCCCCGCGCCGCGACGACGCCCACGCCGACGATCGTGCCCCGACGCCGTGGCGGCGCCGGGGCACGTCGGGGTGGACCCGGTGGACCCGGTCGGCGCACCGGTCCCGCGAGGACGTCGACCCCGCGGGCCGCGCCACCGTCGTGCGGCGCCCGCACCCGCGCGAGGGCCGCGCCCTCGACGTCGACGTGTCGTGGGCGCTCCGGCCGGACCCAGCATCCCCGGGCCCGCGCCGGCCGTCACCCTCCGCCGGGCTGACCCGGGCCCGGATCAGCCCAGCGGAGTAGCCGGGTACTGCGCCCGCAGTACCCGGCCGCAGCGGAACCGCTCGTCAGGCCCGGTGCTCCGGAACGGCCTCGCGGTCCCAGTCGATCGCGAACCGGCGCGGCTCGAACCGCACCACCCAGACCGGAAGCCGCTCACCGACACGCACGGGCCTCGGGAGCGCCTCGGTGTGCGTCACCCGGGGCTCACCGGGCGCGTCGATCCGCAGCACCAGCTCCGCCCGCCGCGGTCCGTCGCCGGTGGCGGGGAGCGGGGCGACCGACTCGACCAGGGCGGTCGTGGCCACGCCGGGCGATCGGGTGGAGGTAGGCCGCCGCGGCCGCGTCGCCGCACGCGAGCGCGGCGAGCCGCGCAGGTTCCGTGGCGACGGACCGCGCCGCGCGGTGCGCGGCGAACGACGCGGTGCGCTGCAGGTTCGAGCGAGCGGCCCCGTCGGCGAAGGTCTGCGCGGCGGCGATCGCGTCCCGCGGGCGGGCATCGTCCGGGGCGACGGCCTCGAACTCGGGGAGCAGGTCCCGGGCGCAGTCGACCGCGAACCGGACGACGGCGCGCAGCTCGTCCGCCGTCAGGTCGACCCGGTGCGCCATCCCCCCATCATGCCGCCGGTGCGACCCCGGCCCGGGCCGGGGTCGCGGGAGGCTCACGCGTCACGGGTCCGGAGCGTGATGTGCGCCGCGAGCGTCGTCCAGAGGGTGAACACCGCCATCACCGCGAGTCCTGCGGGGCCCGTCAGGACTCCGGTGCCGGTGGTCGTGTACGAGGCCTGTCCGGCCGTCGTGGGCCAGTAGGTCCCGGCGAGCTCCCCGAGGGCCCCGGGCAGCCCGGGTGCCAGTGCCGGCACGAGCAGCGCGACGGTCACGACGACCGCGAGCGCGCCGGAGGAGGAGCGCGTGATGGCGCCGAGAGCCACGCCGAGCACGGCGGTGAGCACCAGGTAGCCGATGGCGCACGGGACCGCCCGGACGCTGTCGGCATCGGTCAGGTCCGCCGTCGGCAGTCCCGCGGCGGCCAGCGCCGCCTGGCTCGCGCCGAGGCTGCACACCACCGCGAGCACGGCGGTCGCCAGCGCGACCAGGGCGGTGACGCCGAGCTTCGTGACCAGGAGGATCGCCCGGCGGGGCGCGATCGTCAGGCTCGTGACGATCTGACCGGTCGCGTACTCGCTGGTGAACGCCTGGGCGCCCAGCGTCGCGACGAGGATCTGCCCGACGAGGATGCCCTTGAAGCTGACGCCGGTCGGGTCGAAGTCTGCGGGCAGGTCGGCCTGCCAGTCGGCCTGGAGGCCACTGATGCCGAGCAGGCTCACGACCACGGTGACCAGGACGGTGCCCGCCGCCAGCACCCAGGTGGTGCGGATGCTGCGCGTCTTGATCCACTCCGAGGCGAGGAGGTCCATGTCAGGCGGCTTCCTTCTGAGTCGAGGTCATGGTGAGGAAGACGTCCTCGAGCGAGTCGCGGACCGCGGTCAGCTCCGACAGCTCGGCGCCGGCGGTGGCGGCGATGCGACCGACGTGGTCGGTCGCGGCGCCCTCGATGTCGATCCCGTCCGCGCTGGCGGTGTCCGCCGTGGCCTGCACGCCCGCGCGGGCGAGTGCGTCGAGGAGCCCGGGCCGGTCCGGCGTGCGCGCGCGGACGTGCTCGGTGGTGTGGTCGGCGATGAAGGCGGCCAGGGGCTGATCGGCCAGCAGCCGCCCGTGGTGGATGACGACGAGGTGGTCCGCCGTCAGCTCCATCTCGCCCATGAGGTGGCTGGAGAACAGGACCGTGCGGCCCTCGGCCGCCAGGTCGCGCATCAGCGAGCGCGCCCACCGGATCCCCTCGGGGTCGAGGCCGTTGAGCGGCTCGTCGAAGATCACGACGGCCGGGTCCCCGATCAGCGCGGTCGCGATGCCCAGCCGCTGCTTCATCCCGAGCGAGAAGTCGCCGGCGGGGCGGTTCCCGACGCCTCCCAGCCCGACCCGCTCCAGCATCTCGGGCACCCGGGTCCTGGGCACGCCCCCCGCGCGCGCCACCGCGGCGAGGTGGTCCGCCGCCGTGCGGCGCGGGTGGACGCCCCGGGCGTCGAGCATCGCGCCGACGACGCGCATCGGGTGCGGTGTCTCCGCGAGCCGCAGCCCGCCGACCGTCGCCGCACCGCTGGTGGGCCTGTCCAGCCCGAGGAACATCCGCAGCGTCGTGGACTTCCCCGCCCCGTTGGGGCCCAGGAAGCCGGTCACGACGCCCGGTCTCACCGTGAACGACAGGCCGTCGACGGCGGTGAGGTGCCCGTAGCGCTTCTGCAGGGCGTGCGCCTGCAAGGTCACCGGGTTCGTGGTGTGCATGAGGCGGCACACTACACCGTGTCGTGTAGATCTACACCGCACGGTGTAGCATCGTCCCGAGCACCACGGAGGAGGGCGATGACGACGGTGGGCGACAAGCCCGTGCGCGAGGGCCAGGCGCACAAGCGTGCGGCGATCCTGACCGCCGCCAGAGAGCTGTTCCTGCAGACGGGCGTGGAGCGCACGAGCATGGACGCGGTGGCTGCGCTCGCCGGGGTGTCGAAGCGGACGGTCTACGACTACTACGGGGACAAGCGGCGCCTCCTGCTCGGCGTCGTGGAGGACGCGGGGGAGCGGGCGCTGGCCACGCTCCGACGGCTGGTCGCGCAGCACCTCGACGACGCGAGCATCACGGACGTCGCCGCTCTCGACGAGGCGCTCACCGCGCTCGCCGCCGACCTCGGCCGCTCCCTGCTGCTCTCGTCGGACTACCTCGCCGCCGTCCGGCTGATCAACGAGAACGAGTCGCTGCTGCCGGAGCTCGACGACCACCCGCTCGACGAGGCCCACGCGCAGGTCCTCAGCGAGCGCGTCGACCGCTTCGCCCGCGCCGGCCTGCTCGACGCCGAGGACCCGGGGCTCGCCGCCGCGCACTTCCACGCCCTGACCGCCCTGCGCGTGCTCAACGAGCCGGCGCGCCGGCGCGCCGAGAGCGAGCACGTCCGGCGGATCATGACCGAGGGTGCGCGCGCGTTCGTGCGCGCCTACGAGGCGCGCGACGCCGGCGCGTGACCGGCGCGCCGGCTACCGCCGACGCCGACGTCCACGCCCGGGGCGGGCGCGCTGACGACGTCGTCGCTCCGCCGGCTGGAGCGGTCAGCCGCGCCCGACGTGCACCAGACCCGTCTCGTAGGCGAGGACGACGGCCTGGACGCGGTCGCGCGCCCCGAGCTTCGGCAGGATGCGCGCCAGGTGGGTCTTCACCGTCGCCTCCGACACCTGGAGCTGCTCGGCGATCTCGCCGTTCGAGCGCCCCTCGCCGACGCAGCGGAGCACCTCGAGCTCCCGCGGCGTGAGCACGGCCAGCCGCGGGTCCACCCCGTCGTCCGACCGGGTGCCGCGCGCGGGCAGGGCGCGGGAGAACAGCTCGAGCATCCGCCGGGTGATCCGGGGGGAGACCACGGCGTCACCCGCCGCGACCGTCCGCACCGCCGCCACCAGCTCGGTCGGGGCGGCGTCCTTCACGAGGAACCCGCTGGCGCCGGCCTGCAGCGCCGCGAAGGCGTACTCGTCGAGGTCGAACGTGGTGAGGGCGAGCACCCGCACCTCGGGGTCGGCCGCGACGATCTCCCGTGTGGCCTCGATGCCGTCGGTCCTCGGCATCCGCACGTCCATGAGGACGACGTGCGGCCGCAGGGTCGCGGCCTGCTCGACCGCCGCGCGCCCGTCGCCCGCCTCGCCGACGACCTCCAGGTCGCCGGCGCTCTCCAGCAGCAGGCGGAAGCCCATGCGGACCAGTGCGTGGTCGTCCGCCAGCAGCACCGTGGTCATGCGTCCCCCTCCGCGTGCGGCAGCACGGCCCGGACGCGCCAGCCGGCCCCGTGCGGACCGGCCTCGACGGTGCCGCCGAACGCCGCGGCGCGCTCGCGCATCCCGAGCACGCCCCGCCCCGCGCCCGCGCCTCCGGGGGTGGCGCGGGCGTCGCCCTGGTCGGTCACGACGAGCTCCACCGACCCGGGGGTCCGGCGCACGGCGAGCGCGGCGCCCGCGGTCCCCGGCGCGTGCCGCAGCACGTTGGTCAGCGCCTCCTGCGCGATGCGGAACACCGTGAGCTGCAGGGCCGCGGGGAGCGTCGCCAGGCCGCGGTCGTCGAGCCCGGTCGCGTGCAGCGCGAGGCCCGCGGTGCGGAACCGGTCGGTGAGTGCGCCCAGGTCCCCGGTGCCGGGCTGCGGGGTGAGCGGCACCCCCGGGCCCGCCGCGCCACCGGGCTCGTCCTCGTGCAGGACGTCCAGGACCCGGCGCATGTCGCGCAGCGCCCCCTGGCCGGTCGCGACCAGCTCGCCGAGCGCCGCCCGGGACCGGTCCGGTGCCTGGTCCAGCGCCGCGGCCGCACCACCGCCGAGGGTCACCATCACCGAGACGCTGTGCGCGACGACGTCGTGCATCTCGCGGGCGATGCGTGCGCGCTCCGACGCCCGGGCGAGCTGCACGCGCTGCTCCTGCTCGCGGGCCACCGCGTTCGCCTGCTCGACGAAGGCCGCGAGGTGGAGCCGCCGGTTCCGCACGCTCGCACCGGTCGCGACGGCGAGCAGGGCGAGCACGACCACCGGCGCGGCGGTCTGGAACCAGACGGTGCCCCGGAGGTCGCGGCCCGCCCCGTCCGGGTCGAGACCGGCCATGAGGGCGCCGACGACCGGCGGCAGCGGGAGCAGCCACGCGGCGAGGAGCAGCGAGGTGACCGTCCCCGCGAGCACGCGCCACGTGACCGCCGGGTCCCGACGGGTGGCGACGGTGAACAGCGCGACCGCCGCCCCGACCTCGAAGCCCGACGTCGCGCCGGTCGCCGCCAGCGCCCCGACCCCGAGCAGCGTCATCGCGACGGCCACGGGTACCGGCCGGCGGCGGCGCACGAGCAGCGCGACCACCCCCGCCACCGTCATCCCGGCGGAGGCGAGCTGCATCTGCAGCACCCGGTCCCCGCCGAACCGCGCGTGCAGGGAGTACATCGAGTCCGCTCCGACGCCCAGCAGCAGCGCCCACCCCGCGAAGCCGGCGGCCACGAGCAGGTCCACCACCACCGGGCGCCGCCGCAGGAACCGGCGGACCGGTCCGAGCGGGCGCGCGGACAGCTCGGTGAAGACCGGCGGGGTGGTCAGCCCGTCCTCGTCGGTCCTGTCGTGCGCGGCCACGTCCGTACTCTCCCAGACCTGCCGCGTCAGGCATCCCGGCGGCGCAGCAGCACCGACGCCGCGACCAGGACCACCGCCACCCAGGCGAGCATCACGCCGTAGCCCTCCCAGGGCGACAGGGTCGTCGTGCTCGACGTGGTGATGACCGACCCGACCGCGTCGGACTGCAGCAGCCGGTTGCCCGCGCTCGCGGGCAGGAACGACGCGAACGTCTGCAGCGGCTTCCACGGCACGGCGCCGAGGCCGTTCTCCAGGACGAGCAGCAGGCCCAGCACCGTCGCGATCCCCGCGGCCGAGCTGCGCACGATCGCGCCGATGCCGAACGCCAGGGCGGTCGCCGCACCGAGGTACAGCGGGACGCCCAGCAGGATGCGCAGGTCGTCCGCACGGGTCAGGTCGATCGACATGCCCGTGCGTTCGAACCACGGCGTCCCGGCCGCCCAGGCGAGCGCCACGCCGAGCAGCGAGGCGACCATCACCACGGCGACCGTGACGAACAGCTTCGCCCACAGCGCCGGGAGCCGGCGAGGTGCGGCGGTCAGCGTCGACCGGATCTGCCCGGTGCCGTACTCCCCGGCGATCGACAGCACGCCGAGCGTGCAGAACACCAGCTGCGTCAGCGCGACGCCGGACGTCACGTACACCGCGCCGACGAGGTACGGGGAGCCGACCGCCTCGGGCACCGCGGAGATGCTCGAGAAGCGCATCGCGGCGAACGCCGGGAGGAACGCGACACCCACCAGCAGGGACCACCACGTCGAGCGCAGCGTCCGCAGCTTGATCCACTCGGCGGCGACGAGGCGGGGGAAGGTCACCGGCTGTGCGACGGGCGTGGCGCGCGCGGGCAGGTCGGCGAGCGTGGCGAACGTGGTCATCGGGCACCTCCGGTGGTGCGGGTCCGGGACGTGGGGGAGGTGCGGTCGTCGACCGGGTCGGGCGAGCCCGAGCGGTACTCCACCTCGGTCGCGGTGAGCTGCATGTAGGCGTCCTCGAGGGAGACCTGGACGGGGGCCAGCTCGTGCAGCACGACGCCCGCGCCGGTGGCGATCTGCGCGATCTCCGGCGCCTCCGCCCCGGTCACGTCGAGCAGGTCGGGTCCGGTGGGCGCGACCTCGACGCCCGGCAGCGCCCGCAGCGCGGTCGCCAGTTCCTGCGCCATCGGCGTCCGCACCCGCACGACCCGGGTCCGCGCCCGCTCCACCACCTCCGCCACGGGTGCGTCCGCGAGCACGCGCCCGCGGCCGAGGACGATCAGGTGGTCCGCGGTCAGCGCCATCTCGGACATGAGGTGCGACGACAGCAGCACCGTCCGGCCCTGCGCCGCCAGGCCACGGAGCAGGTTCCGCACCCAGACGACGCCCTCCGGGTCGAGCCCGTTCACGGGCTCGTCCAGGATCAGCGTCCGCGGGTCGCCGAGCAGCGCCGCGGCGATGCCGAGCCGCTGCCCCATGCCCAGCGAGAACGTCCCGGCCCGCTTGTGCGCCACGGGCAGCAGGCCGGTCTCCTCCATCACGGTCGTCACGCGGCGCGGGTCGATCCCGTGGGTCGCCGCCAGCGCCAGCAGGTGCGCCCTCGCGGACCGTCCGCCGTGGACGGCTCTCGCGTCGAGCAGCGCGCCGACCTCGCCCAGCGGGGCGCGGTGCTCCGCGTAGCGGCGGCCGTTCACGGTGACGGAACCCGCGGTCGGGCGGTCGAGCCCGACGATCATCCGCATCGTCGTGGACTTCCCCGCGCCGTTCGGACCCAGGAACCCGGTGACCGCACCGGGTCGGACCGTGAAGCTGATGCCGTCGACCGCCACCTTCCCCTCGTACGTCTTGGTCAGGCCGGTGGCCTCGATCATGCGTCCTCCTCGTTCGGTGTCCTTCGAACGTAGGAGCGAGGCCCGCGGCGCCGGGACCTCCGGCGGGACGAGATGCGGCGGGCGCGCGCGTACAACGGCTGGATGACACCGTCATCCCGCGGGCCCCGCGGGCCTGCCGACGCCACAGGGTGCTGGCGTCGTCACGACGCGGTCGCGCACCCGCTCTCGTCGGCGTGCCGACCCTGACCCGCGAGGTTCGCCCGCCCGTGCCGGATGACCTCGTCGAGCTTGTCGCGCGTCGCGGTCAGCTGGTCGAGCTGGCCCTGCACGCGGGCGCGCTCGGCCAGGAGCCGGTCGAGCATCTCGTCGGTGAGCCCGCCGTGCTCCAGGCAGGGCAGGATCCGCAGCACCGCCTTGCTGCCGAGACCGGCGGCGTAGAGGTGCTGGATGAACGTGACCCGGTCCACTGCGTCGGGGGCGTACCGGCGCTGCCCGCTCGGGCTGCGCTCGGCGGCGAGCAGCCCCTGCTCCTCGTAGTACCGCAGCGCCCGCACGCTCACGCCGGCCCGCGCGGCGACCTCCCCGATGCGCATCCGTCTCCTCGACCGCTCGACCTGGACTTGACCCTGACGTCAACGTCAGGTCCTAGCGTGCCAGACATGACAACCGCACTCATCACCGGGGCCAACCGCGGCCTCGGCCACCACTTCGCCGCCGAGCTCCTCGCCAGGGGGGCGACCGTCTACGCCGCCGCCCGCGAGCCCGCGACGATCGACCTCCCCGGCGTCCGGCCGGTGGCCCTGGACGTCACCGACCCCGACGCGGTCGCCGCGGCCGCCGAGCTGGCCGCCGACGTCGACCTGCTGGTGAACAACGCCGGCATCTCGACCGGGTCGCAGCTCCTCGGGGACCTGGGCGGCGTGCGCGCCGAGATGGACGTCAACTTCTGGGGCGCGCTGTCGATGGTCCGCGCGTTCGCCCCGGTCCTCGCGGCCAACGGGGGCGGGGCGATCGTCAACATCGCCTCCGCGCTGTCCTGGTTCGCCGCTCCGGGTGCCGGGGCGTACGCCGTGTCCAAGGCGGCGAACTGGAACATGAGCAACGCCCTGCGGCTGGAGCTCGCCGCGCAGGGCACGCGGGTGACCTCCGTGCACCTCGGGCTGGCGGACACGGACATGGCCGCTGGGCTCCAGGGGCCGAAGACCGACCCGGCCGTGGTCGTCCGCACGGTGCTGGACGCCGTCGAGGCGGGCGACCTCGAGGTCGTCGTCGACGAGTGGAGCGCGATGGTCAAGGCCTCGCTGGCGGACGACCCCCGCGCGTTCTACGACCGCTTCGGTACGGCCTGAGCCGCGCGCCGCGCCCGCCGGGTGGCGCGGCGCGCCGCGCCGCGGCACCGTCACCGAACGCCGGCGAGATGCTGCCCGAGGTGCGCCGAGAGCTGCTGCACCGCGTCGGGGACGAGGGTGTAGTACGCCCAGACCCCGCGCTTCTCGCGCGTGACGAAGCCGGCCTCGGTGAGCACCTTGAGGTGGTGGGACACGGTCGGCTGCGACAGCCCGACGGGCTCGGTGAGGTCGCAGACGCACGCCTCGCCGCCGTCGTGGGCCGCGATGATCGACAGCAGCCGCAGGCGGGCCGGGTCGGCCAGCGCCTTGAGGGTCCGCGCGGTGCGCTCGGCGTCCTCGGCGCTCATGGTCGATCCGGTCGTGGGGGTGCAGCAGCCCGTCGACGGGGCCGAGGTCACCGGGAGCAGGTCGAGAGCCATGGACCCATCATGCGCGACACATCGACGCCTGTCGATGTTGACAGCCGTCGATGGGTGGTCCACGCTCCTGGTGTCGGTAGATATTGACGAGGATCGATCCAAAGGAGGAGTGATGGCACAGGACATCCGGGAGCAGGTCCGGGCCCGCTACGCCCTGGCGGCCGTGCAGGGCACCGGGGACGCCGGCTGCTGCGGCGGCGGCTCGGCCGGCGGGTGCGGGCCGACCGACCTGGTGATCGACGAGCGGTTCGGCGCCGGCCTGTACGGCGCGGAGGACGCGGCCGCGGTCCCGGCGGAGGCGCTGGCGGCGTCCCTGGGGTGCGGGAACCCGCTGATGGTCGCCGAGCTGCGGGAGGGCGAGCGCGTGCTGGACCTGGGGTCCGGCGGCGGGATCGACGTGCTCCTCTCGGCGCGACGGGTCGGGGCGGACGGGTTCGCCTACGGGGTCGACATGACCGACGAGATGCTCGACCTGGCCCGGGCGAACGCGACCAGGGCCGGTGCGAGCAACGTGGAGTTCCGCAAGGGCACGATCGAGGACCTGCCGCTGGACGACGCCGCGGTCGACGTGGTGATCTCGAACTGCGTGGTCAACCTGTCCCCGGACAAGCCGGCGGTGCTGGCCGAGGCGTTCCGGGTGCTGGTGCCCGGCGGGCGGTTCGGGATCTCCGACGTGGTCGCCGAGGACCACCTGACCCCAGAGCAGCGGGCGGAGCGCGGCTCGTACGTCGGGTGCATCGCCGGGGCGCTGTCGCGCACCGAGTACCTGCAGGGGCTCGCGGCGGCGGGGTTCGTCGACGCCGAGGTCCAGTTCACCCACCCGGTCGCCGAGGGCATGCACGGTGCGATCGTGCGCGCCCGCAAGCCCGGACCCCCGGAGGCGTGAGGCGCCCCGCGGCGCGCACCTGGCGTCGAGGCGTCAGGCGGTGACGGGCTCGACCCCGAGCTCGGACAGCAGGGTGAGGACGCGGCCGCGGATCTCGTCGCGGATCGGGCGGACCGACTCGATGCCCTGGCCGGCCGGGTCGGCCAGGGCCCAGTCCTCGTACCGCTTGCCGGGGAAGATCGGGCACGCGTCGCCGCAGCCCATGGTGATGACGACGTCGGACGCCTTGACCGCGTCGGTGGTCAGGACCTTGGGTCGCTCGGCGCGGATGTCGATGCCCTCCTCGAGCATCGCCGCCACGGCGACCGGGTTGATCTGCTCGGCGGGCATCGACCCGGCCGAGCGGACCTCGACGTCGCCGCCGGACAGGTGCCGCAGGTAGCCGGCGGCCATCTGGGACCGGCCGGCGTTGTGCACGCAGACGAACAGGGCGGACGGCTTGGTGTCGGGCATCTCGGTCTCCACGGGGGTCAGGCGGTGGTCGGGGTGAGGTCGGGCAGCAGGTCGGTGAGCAGGGCGCGCACGCGGCGGTCGATCACGTCGCGGATGGCCCGCACCCCGGTCTCGGACGCCAGGGCCGGGTCGCCGACGACCCAGTCCTCGTACCGCTTGCCGGGCAGGACCGGGCAGGTGTCGCCGCAGCCCATCGTGATGACGACGTCCGCGGCGCGGACCGCGTCGTCGGTCAGCGGCTTGGGGAACGCCTCGGCGTCGGCGCCGAGCTCGGCGAGCAGCGGGCGGACCGCGGCGTGCACGTCCGCCGCCGGCGCGGACCCCGCCGAGCGGACCGCGACCGCGTCGCCGGCGTGGTGGCGGAGCAGGGCGGCGGCCAGCTGGGAGCGGCCGGCGTTCGCGACGCACACGAACAGCACCTGCGGGCGGGCGGGCGCGGCGCCCGTCGCCCGTGCGGCGTCGGACAGCCGCTGGCGCGCGAACCGCTCGGTGCTGCCCACCAGGCGCGAGGGGATGGCCGAGGACCGGGCCAGAGCGGTGTAGGACTCCCGGACCACGCTGAGCACCGCGCCGGGGTCACGGTCGGGGAACGCTGCGGCGAGCCGGTCCGCGATCCGCGCCAGCGCGTCGTCGGCCTCGGCGGGCCCGGCCGGCGGGGCCGCGCTCGCGGCATCGACGGCCGCGGGGGCGAACGAGTCGAGCAGGGTGGTGACCGCGCCCCGCAGCGCCGGCCGCACCCGGTAGTACACCCAGGTCCCGCGGCGCTCGGAGGTCAGCAGCCCGGCCTGCTTGAGCAGCTTCAGGTGGTGCGAGACGGTCGGCTGGGAGACCTCGGCGACCGTGGCCAGGTCGCACACGCACGCCTCCCCGGTCGGGGACGTCGCGATCAGCGACAGCATCCGCAGCCGCAGCGGGTCGCCCAGGGCCTTCAGGGTCGCGGCGACGTGCGCCGCCGCGTCGGCGCCCATCGCGTGGTCCGCGGGCGAGGTCGGCGGCGTGCAGGCGTCGGCGGGGCGATCGAGCATCAAGAGCCCGGGGTCCGACCCGCTCGGTCGGCGCTCGTTCGGCATGTGCCTATATTGACATGCGTCGAACCAACCAGCACTCCGCACTACGCACGCCGCGTGCGGTTACCTTACGGAGGGTGACTGAAGGCAGGTGGACGCAGTGGCGAACCCCAGGACGCTGAGCGGGCCGTGTCAGGCGTGGCCGGCGGAGAGCGGGTTCATCCGGGAGGTCCTGGACCGGATCGGCGACAAGTGGACGATGCTCGTCGTCAGCACGCTCGGCGACGGTCCGCTGCGCTACTCCGACCTCCACGCCAGCATCCCCGGGATCTCCCAACGGATGCTCACGGTGACGCTGAAGGCTCTCGAGCGCGACGGGCTCCTCACCCGGACCGCGTTCCCGGAGGTGCCACCACGGGTCGTGTACGAGCTGACGGACCTGGGCCGCTCGCTCTCCGACGCGGTTCTGGCGATGGCCTCCTGGGCCGTGGCCCACTACGAGGAGGTCGCTGCCCAGCGGCGGGTCCACGACATCACGGGGGTCGGTCGGGAGGGCGCGTAGCGGCGCCCTCCCGACCGACCGTGCCGAGGTCAGGGAGCGACGACGATCTCGTGCGCGGATCGGTTCTGGTGTGCGTCCCAGTGGAACGGCGCGATCTCCGCCGCTGACATCGCCGGCACCCCGTCCGGCGCCTGGTCGGTGATCCAGGCCGCGATCGCCAGGTGCGCGACGTGGATGCCGTCGCCCTCCAGCTCCCCGGCGAGGTTCAGCGCCCAGTTCCGCATGGCCGCGGCGCCGGCGTTCACGTTGCCGAAGACCGCGGTGGGGGTGATCGACCCTGCGCCGCTGGTGAACAGGAGCGTGCCCGCTCCCGCCCGGCGGAGGTCCGGCAGCACGGCAGCCGCTGCAGCCTGGGCTCCGTACAGGTAGTACTCGATCTGCGCCTGGGTGTTCTCGGGGGTCGTCTCCCGGATGTGGACCGGGGCGAGCGGCCCCGCCGAGGCGTCGGCGGGGGAGTACTCCAGCACGTCGATACCGCCGAATCGCCGCTTCGCGGCGTCCAGCGCGGCCGTCAGGCCGTCGCGGTCCAGGACGTCCGCCGGGAACGCGGCCGCGGTGATCCCGTCGGCGGCGAGATCCGCGACCAGGCCGTCGAGCTTGTCCGGGTTCCGCGCGACGAGCGCGACGTCGAAGCCCTCCGAGCCGAACCTGCGCGCGATGGCGAGGCCGAGTCCGGGGCCGGCGCCGATGATGGCGATCGTGGGCATGGTGTTCCTCTGTCTCTCGATGTGGTCGTGCTCGTGACAGCTCTCTAGCGCGCGCGGTCGGGCGACGGTGGCTCCGGCGCGGTCCGCCGGGCCGCGGGCGGCGCGCTCGCGATCACCTGGTCGAGCACCTGCGCGTACACGTCGACGGTCTGGGCGCCTGCGGTGGCGAAGCGCCGGTCGAACACCATGAACGGCACACCCTGCGCTCCCATGTCCCGGGCCTCCTTGACGTCGGCACGGACCGCATCGGCGTACTCGTCGCCCGCCAGCACGTCCCGGACCCGCCGACCCGACAGGCCCACCTGCTCGGCGACCCGTGCGAGCTCGTCGGCCTCGAAGGGGTTGAGGTCCCCGGCGAAGAAGCGGTCCTGCACGAGGGAGAACAGCGCCAGGCCTCGGCCCGACTCCTCCGCGTCGCGCACGACGCGGTGGAAGTCGAAGGTGTTCGCGTTGAGCCGGTCCACGGAGAAGGGAAGACCCTCCCGCTGCGCGAGCGCCTGGATGCGGCTCTCCGCGTGCCGCACGACCTCCGCGTCCCCGCCGTGCGAGCGGATGAACGCGGTCTCGATCGTCTCCGGCGTGCGCGGTGCGTCCGGGTGCAGCTCGAACGACCGCAGCGCGACGACGAACCGTCCCGCGTCCGTCCGGGCCGCGATCGCCCGCTCCAGCCGGTGCTTGCCGACGTAGCACCACGGGCAGCCCAGGTCGGACCACACCTCGATGACCACCGGGCCCCTGCAACCGTCCGCGGTCGCCTGCTCACTCATCGCCCCACCCCGCTCCTCGTGCGTCACCCGATGATCGGCGGGCGAGGGCGTGCCGACAAAAGGCACCTCGAGGTGCGCCGTGACGGGGCTCCGTGGCCTGTCGCGGAGCTGCGGACGGCGGGGCAGGAGCGTGGGCCCGCGCGTACCGCTCCGGGCGGGCTCACCACCCGACGGGGTGCCGGTCGCGCGGGAGGCGTCACCGCGACTAGCCGGGCACCGCCGGCACGTACAGACCGTCCCGTTCCGCACGGACGGCGGCGTGGGTCCGTGTCGGCGTCCCGAGCTTGGCCAGGATGTGCTCGAGGTGCGTGGCCACGGTCCGCGGGGTGACGACGAGCCGGCACGCGATGTCGGGGTTGGTGCACCCCTCCACCAGCAGCCCCAGCACCTCCAGCTCCCGGGGGGTGAGGCCGTGCAGCGGCGGGGCGGGGAGAGCAGCACCAGGCCGGGCAGGCCGGGACCGGCGTCGTCCGACGCGCTCAGGATGGTGATCCGCGCGTGCCCGTCGGGAGCGTGCGCCCCGCCGAGCGGCCAGAGGAACGACGAGCTGACCCGTCCGTCGCGCACGCGCCGCCGCGCGAGCGTGAGGACCGGCGACCCCGGGAGCAGCAGGGGGGTGGTCGCCAGCCCCGGGACCACCTGGCACCCGCCGTCGGCGCGCAGGACCGCGCCCGCGGTGACCCCCCTGGACGAGCCGGGCGACGGCGAGGAGCGAGCTCAGGGGGTCGAGGCCGCGTGCGAGCGGGGGCGCGAGCCGGGCGAGGCGCCGGCGCGTGGCCGCAGACGGCGGGGCCGGGCTGGCGAGGAGCACCGCGAGGTGCCCCACGTGCCGGCCGTCGGCGAACAGGGCGACACCGAGCCCCTCCCGCAGCCCGGACGGGATCAGGCACTCCGCCCAGGTCGGCAGCTCCTCGGCGGGGTAGGGCAGGTCCGACGGCCCCAGCGGCAGGCGCGCGCGGTCCGTGCCGGTGAGCTCGGTGTCCCGGGCCACCCGCGGGCCTTCGAGGAACCGCACCGCGGTGTCGTCCAGGTCCACCGTGGCGAGGGAGTAGTAGCGGCGCTCCCACGGGTCCGCGAACGCGAGGAACGCGGCGTCGAACGGGGCGGCCCGGCGCAGCACCTCGAGCAGGCCCCGCGTCCGCTCGGGCGGCGTGGCGAGGGTGCGCACGGCGGCGCCCTCGACGAGGAGCAGGTCGTCGACGCGGAGCGGGTGCATGCGGGACCCCCGGGGGACGTCAGCGGCGGTGCGCTGACCCGACCTGGCGGGACCCGTTGCTCGAGAGACCGGCGGGTGCGGACGAGACCCTTTCTACCCCCGCCCGGGCCCGGTCGCCCGCGGGCGGCCGGGGCTCGGCGGCGGGCACGGATCGGCAGGTCTGCCGATACCGCGGCGGCGCGCCGCGTGGGTGCAATGGCCTGTCCGATCCCGGCGCCCGCCGGGCCCGACCAGAGGAGCCGTCATGAAGGCAGTGGTGTACGAGGGTCCGCGCCAGGTCAGCGTCTCGGACGTCCCGGACGCGAGGATCGAGCGGCCGACCGACGTGCTGGTGCGCGTCACCTCCGCGAACATCTGCGGCTCCGACCTGCACATGTACGAGGGCAGGACGGACTTCGAGAAGGGCCGGTGGTTCGGGCACGAGAACCTGGGCCAGGTGGTCGAGGTCGGCGACGGGGTCGACAAGGTCCGGGTCGGCGATTGGGTCGTCCTCCCGTTCAACATCGCCTGCGGGCACTGCAAGAACTGCGAGCGCCAGCTCACCAACTACTGCCTCACTGCGCAGCCGGAGCCGAGCATGGCGGGGGCCGCGTACGGCTTCGCCGACATGGGCCCGTACGGCGGCGGTCAGGCCGAGCTGCTGCGGGTGCCCTGGGGCGACTTCAACTGCCTGCGGCTGGGGGAGGACGCCGAGGAGCGGCAGACCGACTACGTGATGCTCGCCGACATCTTCCCGACGGGGTACCACGCCACCGACATGGCGGGCGTGAAGCCCGGCGACCAGACGGTGATCTACGGCGCCGGCCCGGTCGGGCTGATGGCGGCGCTGTCGGCGACGATCCGCGGCGCAGGCAAGGTGATGGTCGTCGACCGGCAGCCCGACCGGCTGCGGCTGGCGGAGTCCATCGGGGCGATCACGATCGACGACTCCGAGGTCGACCCGGTGGAGGCCGTCCTGGAGCAGACGATGGGCCTCGGCGCCGACAACGGCTGCGAGTGCGTGGGCTACCAGGCGCACGAGCCCGACGGCCAGGAGCAGACGAACCTGACCATGAACCGGCTGGTCGGCTCGGTCCGGTTCACCGGGACGATCGGCACCGTCGGTGTCTTCGTCCCGCAGGACCCCGGGGCCGAGGACGAGCTCGCGAAGCAGGGGAAGATCGCGTTCGACTTCGGCATGTTCTGGTTCAAGGGCCTGCACCTCGGCACCGGTCAGGCGCCGGTCAAGAAGTACAACCGGCAGCTGCGCGACCTGATCGCCGGCGGCAAGGCCGAGCCGTCGTTCATCGTCAGCCACGAGCTGCCGCTGGACCGCGCCCCCGAGGCGTACGAGCACTTCGACAAGCGCGACGACGGGTGGACGAAGGTCGTCCTGCACCCCGACGGGAAGGGCGCCTGACGTGGCCGCGCTCCGCGATATGGCGGGCGGGTGAGCGGGCGCGGGGTCATGTCGGGTGCCGTCGCCGGGGACGCCGCGGGGGAGTCGACCATCCTCGCGTCGCGCCGCCTGCTGCTCTTCCTCGGCTGCGGCGTCCTGGCGGCGGTGGTGACGGTCGTCCTCGGCGTGCCCGAGATCGCGGTGCTCGTGGGGTGGGTCGTCGCCGCAGGCGGCCTCCAGCTCCGGGTCTGGCGGATCGGATGGCCGCAGGACCACCGCGGGACCAAGCGGCTCGCCGAGGAGGAGGGCCGGACGCGGGCCACGGACGCGGCCGTCCTCGGCGCCGCCGTCATCAGCCTCGCCGCGGTCGCGCAGGGGCTCGTCCAGGCGGGGTCCCGGGACCTCCTCGGGGTCGTCACGGTGATCCTGTGCGTCCTCACCGTCGTCCTGTCGTGGTCCCTCGTGAACACCGTCTTCGCGCTCAAGTACGCCAGGCACTACTACACAGGGGGCGACGGCGGGATCGACTTCGGGGAGGGCGAGGCGCCGGCCTACAGCGACTTCGCGTACCTCGCCTTCACCGTCGGCATGAGCTTCGGCGTCGCCGACACCCAGCTCGTGACCACCCCGATCCGCAAGGTCGGGCTCGGGCACGCGCTGCTGTCGTACCTGTTCGGGACCGTGGTCATCGCGGGGGCGGTCAACCTGGTGACGAACCTGGGTCAGTCGGGCTGAGGTCGGCCCGAGAGCGGCCGCACCCGGGGTCGCGCTCGTCCCTGCCGTACCGGGCGGACATGGTCAGGGCGGCCTCCTCGACGGCACGGGCGACCTCGCCCGCCTCGGGATCCCAGTCGGGCAGGAACATGCGCGGCCACAGCACGAAGTTCGAGATCATGCCCAGCATCTGGGTCGCTGCCATCGTCGGGTCCTCGACCTCCAGCGTCCCGGCTCGCGACGTCGCCTCGAGGTAGCCACGGACCTCCTCGAAGAAGGGCATCTTGCCGAGGTCGAACTGCCGGCGACCCAGCTCGGGGGACGTCGGTGCCTCGCTGATGACGAGGCGGAACAGAGCGGCCATGCCCGGCCGGCCCAGCAGCTCGGCGTACACGGTCCCGAGCGCCCGGAGACCAGCCCCGGGGTCGGCCGGATCGAGCTCGGCGGGTCGTGTCTGCGGAGTCCACACGTCGGCGACGATCGCGTCGAACAGCGCGTCCTTCGTGGGGAACCGCTTGAACAACGTCGACCGGGAGACGTGCGCGGCCGCCGCGACCTGCGCCAGGGACGTGCGGGCGAACCCCTGCGTCCCGAAGAGCGCCGTGGCGGCGGCGAGGATCGCGGCCCGCTTGTCGGCGGCGACGCGCTCGTGGAACGGCGACATACCTGGCACGGGACGTGAGTCTACCGACGGGCGAGTGGCTTGACTCGCCTCACGAGGAGGACGACGATTGTGTGTGGCGAGTCGCCCGACTCGCCACACAGGAGGTCACCAGCATGGCCGAGCGCTTCAGCAACGACGTCGTCCTCGTGACGGGAGCCACGGGCGGGATGGGCTCGTCCCACGTCCGGGGCTACCACGCCGAGGGTGCGCGCGTCGTCGTCGCGGGCCGCCGCGACGACGAGGGCACGGCACTGGTGGACGAGCTCGGGGATCGCGCCCTGTTCGCCCATCTCGACGTCACCGAGCCCGAGGACTGGGGGAGGGCGGTCGCCGTCGCCGAGGCAGCATTCGGCCCGATCTCCGTCCTCGTCAACAACGCGGGCCTCCAGACCCCACCCGCGCTGATCGAGGACACCGACCCCGCCGACTGGGCGCGCGCCCTCGCGGTCAACACGACCGGCACGTTCCTCGGGATCCGGGCGGCCGCCCCGTCGCTGCGACGTGCGGGCGGCGGGTCGATCGTCAACGTCGCCTCGACGATGGCGAACGTCGGCACTGCGCTCTTCGCGCCCTACACCGCCGCCAAGTGGGCCGTCCGCGGGCTCACCCGAACCGCCGCGCTGGAGCTGGGACGCGACCGGATCCGGGTGAACTCGATCCACCCCGGGGTCGTCTCCACGCCCTTCGTCAACGAACCGGTGCCCGGCTCCGGCACGGTGATCGCCGACGCCTTCTCTCCCGACGCGTTCGCGGTCCCGCGCCTGGCCGACCCGCAGGAGGTCACCGACATGCTGCTGTGGCTGACGTCCCGCGAGGCGGGGTTCGTCACGGGCGCCGAGTTCGTCGTCGACGGCGGGCTGCTCCTGGGGCCGGCCATGCCGCCGGACGCGACCGCCGGTGTCTGAGCGCGACAACGATCGGGGTGGTCTGCCCGACCGAGCGGCCGTCAGAGCGGCGCTGTCCATCGACCGGTGGTCGAGCGCCGCCGCGCGCACGATCGACCTGACCACCACCGGCGCGCGCTCCGGTCGCCCCCGCAGGATCGAGATCTGGTTCTACCGCGCGGGCGACGATCTCTACCTGACCACGACGCCGGCGCGCCGCCACTGGTACGCCAACGTCCAGGTCCACCCGAGGATCGTCCTGCACCTCGAGCACGGCGTGCGAGCCGACCTGCCTGCCACAGGTGTCGTCATCACGGACCCGGTCGAGCGCGAGCGGGTGCTGCGCGAGATCGTCGAGGAGCTGCGGCACCCCGACAACCGCGGGGGAGTGCAGGCGATGGTCGGAGCGGTCGACGACTGGATCAGCGGGAGCCCGCTCGTCCGGATCGACCTGGACGACCGCTCGCTCCTGCCCGGTGACCGAGGAGGACGTCCTTCGGCCTGACATCTGCCCCGTCGGACGATCATGGCCACGCGGCCCTCCGCTGTGCGCGCGTGTCACGCGACGCGGAACACCGGCCACCCGATCTCCGTCCGCCAGGCGGCCGGGTCGCCGGTGTCCCGCGGACCCACGCGGTAGACCTCCCGGACGGGCCCGGCGACCGCCATCGCGTTCTCCACGACCCACGCGCCGAGCTCGCCGTAGGTGACGTCCACGCCGTCGTGCTCGCCGACGTGGGTGGTCACCGCCAGCTCCGCGGCCGGGAGCGTGACGGCGCGCACCCGTCCGGTGCTCGGGGGGTCGGAGCTCGGCAGGTAGACCAGCGCCCGGCCCCCGCCCTCCTCGAACAGGGCGTCGTCGTACGTACCGCCCGGCGGTCCGGTGGCACCGGCGCCGACGGCCGACTCCAGCTCGGCCATGGCGCCGGCGAACCACGCCTCCACGTCGTCGTGGCCGATCACCGCCGCGACCGCCGCGACCCGGCGGGCGGGTTCGGCGCGCAGCTCGACCGCGATCGGCGCGGGGTCGGGCCGCAGGAGGCGCCGCAGCGAGGCGACCGCCGCACGGGTGCGGTCGAGCTCGGACTCCAGGCGCTGGAGGTGCCCCGCGGCCAGGGCCGACCGGGCGCCGGGGTCCGACGCGCGGAGGATCAGCCGGACGTCGCCCAGGGGGACGTCGAGCGCGCGAAGGCGGTGGATGACCTGGGCGGTGGGGATCTGCTCGACGGCGTAGTACCGGTAGCCGGTCGTGCCGTCCACGACGTCCGGCTCGAGCAGCTCCGCCTCGTGGTACCGGCGCAGGGTCCGCACGCTCAGGTGGGTCAGCCGCGAGAACTCCCCGATGGTCAGCACGCGTCCAGTGTGGTGCCTCTCCTTGGGGGAGAGTCCACCGCTTGACCCTGCTCCTCGGGGAGGCCGCACGGTGACGGCATGACACACACCGAGCACGCCGACACCGTCCCGACCACCGTCCGCGGCTTCCTCGCCGCCAGCACCGTGCACGACGCCGACTCGGCCTCGTCGTTCCTCGTCGAGGACGTCGTGGTCGTCGACCAGGGCGAGACCTTCCGCGGCCACGACGAGGTGCTCGCGTTCGTGCGCGAAGCCGGCGCCGAGTTCGAGTACACCACCGCGCAGACCGGCGCCCGCCGCGTCGACGACGACCACTGGGTCGTGACCCTGCGCCTCGAGGGCACCTTCCCGGGCGGCGTCGCCGACCTGGACTACCGCTTCACCCTCCGCGGCGGCCTCGTGGCCGAGCTGGTCATCGCGAACCACGAGTCGTGAGCCGGACAGAGGACCGGGGACCTGAGACAGGAAGGAGGGAGCATGTCCAGCAAGGACCGCGACCGGCTCGCCGGGCGCGCGCTCGTCGCGGGCGGGTCACCAGCTGGCGCCCCGCGGCGTGCGGGTCGACGCGATCAGCCCCGGTGGCGGCCAGCGGCACAGGCGCCGGTCGGTGCCCTCGACGCGCGATCGATCTAGACCGGGACCGGGGTGACGGCGGCTCGCGGCACGTCGGCCCAGCGGAACCGGTCGACCAGCGCGGCGACCCGGGGGACCCGGACGAGCGCCGCGAGCACGCCGTACCCGACGGCGCCGCCGACGACGTTGAACACCAGATCGTTCACGTCGGCGAGGTGCCCACCGCCCAGCGCGTGGGCGGTGACGTACTGGGTGGCCTCGATGCCCAGGCTGATGCAGGCCGCGACCAGCACCGTCCGCCGCCACGAGGGCCGGGCGGTCAGCAGCGGCACCAGCATCCCCAGCGGCACGAACACCGCGACGTTGATCATCGCGTCATCGACCTGGTACCCGGCCAGCGGCACGAGCGCCAGGTGGTGCATCCAGCCGCCGTCGCGCGCCGGCTTGTCCAGGAAGATCGGGAAGACGGTGTTCGCCACGATCCCCGCCGCGTACACCCCCAGCGCCAGGGCGACCGCGGCGCGCGGCGCCGAGAGCCGCCCACGCCGGGCCAGCAGCACGAGGAGCACGGCGACGACCAGCGCGGCCAGGGGGACGACGACGGGCAGGACGGGGACCTGACGGAACACGTGGGACGGACCTCTCGGACACGGGTGCGGTACCGCGCCGGCGCGACCCGGCGACGTGCCACCGTGGCACCGACCAGCGGGTCCGTGCATCCACCCGTGGTCGGAGGTCGTCGTCCGACCGGTCCGGCGACCGGCTGCGGATCAACCGCCGCGCGAGGGCCGGCCCGCGGTCGTGCGCGGAGCCCGCCGCGCCCGGTGCGGAACGCTGCGTCACGGCCGGTCGACACCCTCGAAGACGCGCAGCACCTCGATCGCGTGGGTGGTCGGGTCGTCGGGCGGACTGCCGACGCCCTTCGTGCTGGGGGTCTCGGTGACGGGGTCCCACAGCGTGCTCTGGTCGCCGGCGGCGAACGCCAGCAGGGCGTCGCGCACGAACGCGTCGCGGGCGATCTGCTCATCGGAGGCACCTGGTCGCGTCTGGCCGACGATGCCGTACATCTCGGTGCCGTGGACGGCGTGCGCTCCCTCGACGGGGCCGATCGAGAGGAGGTGCGCGTTGCCCCCTGCCGCGGCGTGCGCGAGCGCTCCGCGGGCCTGCGGGAGGGTGAAGGAGAAGTCGGTGAGCAGCGCACCGCGGACCTGGACGGGTGTTCGTCCGTCGGTGTCGTAGGCGGCGATGATCCTGCGGGCGCGGCTGCGGGGGATGCGGTTGCGGGGGGCGAACTCCTCGACCAGGCCGTCGATGCTGCCGGGGTCGAAGTCCTCGGTCCGGTGCAGGACCCACCAGTCGGTCTCGTGGGTGGTGCTGCTGAAGAGGATGTCGACGTCGCGGTGCCGGCCGGACTCCAGGACGCGCATGGGATGGTCGACGAGGACGCCGTTCGGCTGGTCGCGGTCGTCGACGACGGCGATGACGTCGTTGTCGACCCCGTGCGCGGCGCCCGGGTCCGACGACTGCGTGGCGGCCATCGTCGCGGCGAGCACGTGCGCGTCGACGTCCACCAGCTTCTCGGGATCGTCCTGGAGACCGAGGGCGGTCAGGACCGCGAGGGCACGCTCCTCCGCTCCCCACGCCGGCACCTGGCGGGACGGCATGCCGGAGAAAGCGGCGAGCCGGTGGTACAGGCCGTCGGCGGACGGCGCGGCGAGCAGGCTCAGGGCGCTGAAGGCGCCGGCGCTGTGGCCGGTGACGGTGACGTTGTCGGGGTCGCCGCCGAACCGGGCGATGTTCTCCCGCACCCAGCGCAGCGCCGCGATGATGTCCTGCAGGCCGAGGTTGCTGGCCTCGGCGAGCGCGCCGCCGTACTGGGACAGGGACAACCACCCGAAGGGGCCGAGCCGGTAGTTCAACGAGACCCCGATGGCCCGCCCGGTCGCGGCGAGGCCGGACGCGTTCGAGGTGGTCTGGGTGTTCGCGCCGAGCATCCAGCCGCCGCCGAAGACGTAGACGACGACGGGCAGCGGCTCGTCGCCGGTGTCCTCGGGGGCCCAGACGTTGAGATTCAGGCAGTCCTCGCTGAAGCCGTTGTCGGCCTCGAGCCAGCTGGTGTCGCCGGCCTGCAGAGGTGCCGGGCCCTTCTGGTCGTACGGCCGGTCCGGGTCGAACGGCAGCAGGACTGGGCGGCGGAAGCGCTCGGCCGCGGCGTACGGGATGCCCAGCCAGGAGCGCACGGCGTGGTTCGTGGTGCCGGTCATGAGGAGGTCCTCTCGGTGGTGGGTGGCTCGTCTCGCGCCCGGTCGGGTGTGTCACCGATCGCGGCGCGCAGCTGCGCCCAGTGGCGCAGGCGCTCGGTGATCGCGCGCTCGTAGCCGTGGCCGGTGGGCGTGTAGTAGGTCTCGCGGCGCATGCCGACGGGGAAGTACTCGGCGCCGGAGAACCCCTCCGGGGTGTCGGGGTCGTACTGGTAGCCGTCGCCGTAGCCGAGGTCCCTCATCAGTCGGGTCGGGGCGTTGAGGATGTGCGCCGGCGGCATGAGCGAGCCGGTGCGCCCGGCTGCTGCCCGCGCCCGGCTCGCGCCGCGGTACACGGCGATCGACTTGGGAGCCGTGGCGAGGTAGACCACCGCCTGGGCGATCGCGAGGTCGCCCTCGGGGGAGCCGAGCCGCTCGTAGGCGTCCCAGGCGGCGAGGGTCTGCTGGACCGCGGCCGGGTCGGCCATGCCGACGTCCTCGTTCGCGAACCGCACGAGCCGGCGCGCGATGTACAGCGGGTCCTCCCCGCCGTCGAGCATCCGCGCCAGCCAGTACAGCGCCGCGTCCGGGTCGGACCCGCGCATGGACTTGTGCAGGGCGGAGATCAGGTTGAAGTGCCCCTCCTGGGACTTGTCGTACAGCGGCGCCCGCTTCTGCACCGCCCGGGCCAGCCCCGTGGCGTCGACCGGCCCGGGCAGCGACTGCACCTGCTCGATCATGTTGAGCAGGTACCGCCCGTCACCGTCCGCCATCGCGGTCAGCGCCTGGCGGGCGTCGTCGTCGAGGGGGAGGGGGGCGCCCAGCAGCTCCTCGGCGCGGGCGATCAGCGTCGTCAGCGCGTCGTCGTCCAGCCGCCTGAGCACCAGGACCTGGCAGCGGGACAGCAGGGCGGCGTTCAGCTCGAAGCTGGGGTTCTCGGTCGTCGCCCCGACCAGCACGATCGTCCCGTCCTCCACGTAGGGGAGGAACGAGTCCTGCTGGGCTCGGTTGAACCGGTGGATCTCGTCGACGAACAGCAGCGTGCCCTGCCCGACCTCGCGCCGCCGCTGCGCGGCCTCGAACACCTTGCGCAGGTCCGCGACCCCGGAGAACGTCGCGGACAGCGGCTCGAACACCAGGTCGGTCCGCTCGGCCAGCAGCCGCGCGATCGTCGTCTTGCCGCAGCCGGGCGGTCCCCACAGCACCATCGAGGCCAGCCGGTGCGCGGCGAGCATCCGCCCGATCGGGGCGTCGTCGGCGAGCAGGTGGTCCTGGCCCACGACGTCCGTGAGGGCCCGGGGGCGCAGTCGGTCCGCGAGCGGGCGCGAGGCGTCGTCCACCTCGAACAGCGACGGCGGGTCCTGGGTCACGGGGACGTCTTCCCTGCTCGATCGGCGACGAGGTCGTAGGACTCCTGCACGAGCTGCTCGACCAGCCGGCGCGTGACGCCCGGGCCCGCGCCGACCGAGATCCAGTGCTCCTTGTCGAGGTAGCGCCCGCGGGTGATCGAGTCGTGGTCGCGCCGCAGAGCGTCACCGTGGTGCGGGTCGACCTCGACCTCGGCGGCGCCGCGGGCGACCTGCTGCAGCCGGGCGCCGGACAGGCTCATGACTCCCTCCGGCCGAACAGGGCCGGGTCGACCGGCCGCTTCGCCCGCGGCAGGTTCTCCACGACCAGCAGGTAGGACTCCGTCACCAGGTCCTCGACCAGGGAGGGTTCCAGCGAGCCGCCCGGGTGCAGCGTGATCCAGTGCTGCTTGTTCATGTGGTAGCCCGGCGTGATGTCCTCGTGCGCGCTGCGCAGCGCCGTGGCGTCGTGCGGCTCGGACTTCAGGATCACGATCGGCTCGCCGGTCACGTCGGTCATCAGCATGAACACCTTGCCGCGGACCTTGAACACGTCCCACTCCGGCCCGAAGGGATGCTCCAGGTCGCTCCCGGGCAGCTCCTCGGCCCGCGCCCGCGCCCGGTCCTGCACCGTCTGGTCCTGCATGGGACCTCCCTCGCTCGACTCCTCCACGCAAGTACGTACCATGGTACGTACTTCCACTGACAGGAGACCCGGTGCGCAAGGGCAGGCCGAACGACCCGCGGCGACGGGACCGCATCCTGCGGGCCACGCTCGCCGTGATCGGCGACGAGGGCGTGCACGCGACGTCCTACCGCCGGGTCGCCGCGCGCGCCGAGGTCCCGCTCGGGTCGATGACCTACTACTTCGCGGACCTGGAGACGCTGATCGTCAGCGCCTTCGAGACCCTGGGGGAGGGCTTGGAGCCGCGGTACGCCGGCCCGCTGCGTGACGCGCGGGACGAGCTCGAGGCGATCGAGGCGCTGGTGGCGGCCACCGGCGGCACGACCAGCCCGAGCCGGCACGACATCCGCCTGTACACGGAGATGTACCAGTACGCGGCGCGCAGTCAACGCGTGGCCGAGCTCGTCCGCACCTTCCAGGAGGACTCGCTGGAGGTGCTGCGCCGACACTTCTCGGACTCCGCGGCCCGCGCTGTCGACGCACTCATCTGGGGGTGGTGGACCTACCGCTCGTTCCACGACACGCCTCTGGACGAGACGATGGTCCGCCGCGCCTTCCGAGCGCTGGTCACCGACCTCGCCGACGACACCGGGACCGATCCCGACGGCACGACGCCACGCGCCGGAGCGAGCACCACGCAGAGGGGACCGACATGAGCGACACGATCACGACCCACCGCACCGCCCCGCCGACCATGCGCGCGGTCGTGGTCACCCGACCCGGGCACCTGGAGGCGTTGGAGGTCCGCGACGTGCCGACCCCCGGGCGTGAGCCGGGCTGGGTGCTGATCGCCGTGCGGGCGTTCGGGGTCAACGAGTCCGAGATCACCACGCGCAAGGGGGAGTCCGACGCCGACGTCACCTACCCCCGCATCCCGGGGATCGAGGGCGTCGGGGTGGTCGTCGACGCCGACCCGGACAGCGACCTGCGCCCCGGCCAGCAGGTGGCGACCATGATGGGCGGCATGGGCCGCTCCTTCGACGGGTCCTACGCCGAGTACGTCACCGTTCCCGCGGACCAGGTCATCCCGTTCGAGAGCGCGCTGCCCTGGGAGGCGCTCGGGGCACTGCCCGAGACGCTCCAGACCGCGTACGGGTCGCTCAGCACCGGCCTGGACCTCCAGGCCGGGCAGACCCTGCTCATCCGCGGCGGGACCTCCACGGTCGGGCTGGCCGCCGCCACCCTCGCCAAGGAGCTCGGCGCCACGGTCATCTCGACCACGAGGCACGCCTCCCGGCTCGACGCCCTCCGTGCCGTCGGTGTGGACCACCCGATCACCGACGACGGGAACATCGCCGGCACCGTGCGGGACATCGCCCCGTCCGGCGTCGACGCCGCGCTCGAGCTGGTGGGCTGCACCGCCCTTCCCGACACGCTGGCCTGCGTCCGGGTCCACGGGACCACGTGCTTCACCGGCGCACTCGGGGGAGCGTGGACGATCGCCGACTTCGACCCGTTCGCCATTCCCAAGGGCGTCCGTCTCACCAGCTACGCGGGCGACGCCCGCGACCTGCCGCCCGAGGTGCTCCAGCGCCAGCTCGAGGCGATCGCCGCAGGCCGCCTCACGTTGCCGGTCGCGCGCACCTACCGCGGGCTCGAGCAGGTCCCCGACGCCCACGCCGCGCTCGAGTCCGGGAGCACCACGGGGAAGCACGTCGTCGTCCTCGATCACTGAACGCCGGCACCTCTGCGCCTCGCGATCGGTCGATCTACTAGGTCGCTGCCGACGCCGGGGCCTTGACGCCGGTCGCCGCAGCCGGGCTCACCAGACGCTCCGGTTCTCGCTCCGGTCCGTCGAGCTCGACGGCGGGCGCGTCACCGCTTGCTCGCGCTCGGAGGGCTCGGCCGGCGAGGTCAGGGCCGGGGCGCGGCCGGCGCGCACACGATGGCGGCGAGCTGGCCGAACGTCTCGTCGAGCAGTTCTGACAGGTCGCGTCCGGTGCCGGCCGCGAGGTCGTTCGCGGTGCGCATGCACGCGAACGCCGCTCCGACCGCCGCCGCCGGCGCCGGATCGGCGGGCTCCCACGGATGGCCGGCGGCCTGCGCACGTTCGCGCGCAGCGTCCACCAGCGCGCCCTGGATCGCATCCAGGCGGTGGAGGTAGGAGGCGCGCAGCGCGTCGTTGGACTGCACGATCCGCTCCATCGCGGCCATGCGCTGCGCCGTGGCGGGGTCCGTCGCGTAGTCGACGACACCGTCGAAGACCCGACGCAGCGAGTCCCACAGCGGCTCGTCGGCCGGGCGGGCGTGGAGGGCTTCGGCGAGCTGGTCGGCCATCGCGTCGTACTTGCCCAGGACCAGGTCGTCCTTGGAGGCGAAGTAGCGGAAGAAGCTGCGGCGCGACATGCCCACAGCCGCCGCGATCTGGTCGACGGTCGTGCCCTCGTACCCCTGGGCGACGAACAGGTCCTGCGCCGCGTCGATCAGCTCGGCGCGCACCGCGCGGCGGGTCCGCTCCCGCAGCGGCGAGGTCGTCGGTTCCGTGGCCATGCGCTGAACCTACCACCGGTTGCACATCTGACACCGAGTGCCATAGCGTGCGCCAAGTGACACGCACCGCTCTGGAGGAGGCTCACATGTCGAAGGTCTGGTTCATCACCGGTACGAGCCGCGGGTTCGGCCGGGAGTTCGCCGTCGCCGCTCTGGGACGCGGCGACCGAGTGGTCGCGACGGCCCGGGACGCGGCATCGCTGGACGACCTGGCGGGGGAGTACGGCGACGCGGTCCTGCCGCTCGCGCTGGACGTGACGGACCGGGACGCGGCCTTCGCCTCGGTGGCCGCTGCGGTCGAGCGGTTCGGGCGCCTGGACGTCGTCGTGAACAACGCCGGCTACGGGCTGTTCGGCGCGGTCGAGGAGATCACGCCGGAGCAGCTGCGTGACCAGCTCGAGGTCAACCTGTTCGGCGTCCTGCACGTCACCCAGGCGGTCCTGCCGGTGCTGCGGGAGCAGGGGAGCGGCCACATCGTGCAGATCTCCACGATCGGCGGTGTCGCGGCCTTCCCGAACCTCGGCGGGTACCACGCCTCGAAGTGGGCGCTGGAGGGGCTGACCGAGTCGCTGGCGCAGGAGGTCGCCGGGTTCGGCATCAAGGTCACCCTGGTCGAGCCCGGCGGCTTCGCCACCGACTGGGCCGGCAGCAGCGCGACGCACGCGACTCCGCTGCCCGCCTACGACGGGCTGCGTGAGGCGATGGCGTCCAGGCGCGGGTCCAGCGTCCCGGGCGACCCCACCGCGACCGGGCCGGCACTGCTCCAGGTGGTCGACGCCGAGCAGCCGCCGCTGCGGGTGTTCTTCGGCGCCATGCCGACGCAGATGATCCCGGGCCTGTACCAGTCCCGCCTGGACACCTGGGAGCAGTGGAAGGACGTCTCCGTCGCGGCCGACGGCCACTGACCCCACCCAGCCCCTCGGGCCGGCGACCGCACGCGCGGTTGCCGGCCCGCGGCAGCTCCATCGCGCTCGCTACTGCCACCTCGGCGCACGGACAACAGCGCCGTGGTCGGACGGGGTGATCCGAGGAGCGGGTCAGCGCCGGCCGGTGCCCGAGAGCTGCATCGGCCGGCGCCGGGGCTCGCCGCTGCTCGGTGAGCTCGTCGACCTGGGTGGCGAGCGACTGCTGGAGGACGGTGGGTGGACGAATTCCCTGGGGTCAGCCGCCCACCGCGGTCACGTCGACGACCTCCGCGGACGATGGCCGGCGCGGTCCCTCAGCGCGCCTTGTCGGTCGTCAGCGCCAGGTCCCGGGCTGCTGCGACGTCGGACGCCAGGGCCGTGGCCCGCTCCGCGGCCATCGCCGAGGAGTCCGAGCCGAGCTGCTGGCGCAGCGGCCCGTCCGCACGGGCCGCGATCAACGCGATCGCACGAGCTGCTCTGACGGGGTCACCGGGCTGGGTGCCCGGCATCGCGCGGTGCTGCTCGATCATCGAGGCGATGGCCGGGTACGCGTCGCCCGTGTCTGCGGCGACCTCGAGCGAGCTCGCCCGGAGGAAGTCCGTGTCGAAGTACCCGGGCTCGACGATCGTGACGCGGATGCCGTGGTCCGCGACCTCGCCGGCCAGCGACTCCGTGAGCCCCTCGACGGCGAACTTCGCGGCGCAGTACAGGCCCCAGCCCGGGAAGGCCAGGAGCCCCAGGATCGAGGACACGGTGATCACGTGCCCGGACCCGGCAGCGCGCATGCCCGGCAGCACCTCGCGCAGGACGTTCCAGGTGCCTGCGACCTGGACGTCGAGCATGCGGCGCACGTCGGCGTCGCTCGTGTCCTCGACCGCGCCCAGGTAGCCGTAGCCCGCGTTGTTGACCACGACGTCGATGGCGCCGAACCGCGTGGTCGCCTCCGACACCGCGGTGCGCACGGAGTCCGGGTCGGTGAGGTCGACCTCGAGCGCCAGGAGGCCCCCGGTCGGGACGCCGTCGAGCGCGGCGAGCAGTCGCTCGGTCGAGCGGGTCGTGGCTGCCACGCGGTCGCCCCGGCCGAGGAGATGGCGGACCAGGGCGAGGCCGAGGCCCCGGGAGGTCCCGGTGATGAACCAGGTCGCGGCGCTGTCGGTGGGGGATGTCATGGGAGTTCCTCTCTCGTCGGTTCCTCCAGCCTCCGGTGGTCGGCGGGGCCGTGGGGCCGCACAATCGGCCGTGTGCGGCCCAGGAGGCGCGCGCCTAGGACGCGCAGGGCCAGGCGCGACGACAACGTGGTGCGAGACGATCGAGCAGTGGCCGACGTCAACCGCGAACTCGCCGACTTCCTGCGCCGCGCGCGCGGCCAGGCCGACCGGTCCCGGGCGGGCCTCCCCCCGGACGATCGGGTGCGCCGCGTGCCGGGCCTCCGGCGGGAGGAGGTCGCTGCGCTCGCCCGCGTGTCGACGGACTACTACACGAGGCTCGAGCAGGGACGGCGGATCGTCCCGTCGGCAGGCGTCGTGGCGGCGATCGCGACGGCCCTGGACCTGGACGACGCAGGACGCGCGCACCTGACCCACCTGATCGGCGCGGCTCCGCGCCCGTCCCGACGGCCCGTCCGTGCGCAGAGCGCTCGCAGGGGGCTGCATCAGCTCCTCGACGCTCTCGACGGCGTCCCGGCGCTGCTGCTGGGACGACGTACGGACGTGCTCGCGGCCAACAGGCTCGCCCGCGCCCTGCTGGCCGACTTCGACGCGATGCCCGCTCGGGACCGGAACTACGCGCGGTGGATGTTCCTCGATCCCGAAGCGCGCGAGCGCCTCGTCGACTGGGATGCGCAGGCCCGGACCGTCGTGGAGAACCTCCGCCTCGAAGCGGGTCGCGACCCCGACGACCCGGCGACACAGGCGCTCGTCGGCGCCCTGACCATCGCCAGCCCGGACTTCGCCCGGTGGTGGGAGGAGCACCGCGTCCACCAGCGCACGTTCGGCGACAAGCGGTTCCGGCATCCTGTGGCCGGTGACCTCACCCTGCAGTACGAGACGCTGACCAACCCGGGCGACCCGGAGCAGGTGCTGTTCCTGTTCACCGCCGAACCCGGGTCACCGTCGCGCCAGGCGCTCGACCTGTTGACGAGCTGGACGGTGGAGCGGGCCGGGCACCCGTCCGCCTGACACCGCCGCTCCCGGACCAGGTCGGTCCCCCCGGCCTCCTGCGCGCGAGCGAGCTGAGTCGAGCGCGCCGGATCGGTAGAGGTGCAGGTCAGGAGATACGCAGGCCAGTACTGGCACCGCTGCCGATCAGGATCGGGCGTACTCGCCGGACGACGGTCTCCTGCGAGGACGATCGAGCTACTCGGCGACCGAACCCCGGACCTCGGCGGCGCTCGTCCGTTAGCGTGCCGAGAGCTCGGGCACCGGCCCGGCAAGACGGGGGGTGGTGTCGGTGGCGCAGGGGCAGGTGGCACGGGTTCGACTCCGGGCAGCGGCGCAGGTCATCGCCGTGCTGGCCCTCGTGCTCACCGTCGCCGACGGGTTCCGGTGGGGGAATCGCTGGTACGTGGCCACTCAGTTCGCCCAGTCCGACGTGGACTCGGGTAACGCGATGGTCGCGCACGCGCACGAGGCGCTGGTCCGCGGGCTCGCGCTGCTTCTGGTGGCGGCCGTCGCCGCGGTGATCGGGTGGCGAGTGCGCGTCGTCGTCGTGCACCGCTGACCCGGGCGCGCGTGATCCGCCGATGCCGAACGCTGGCTCGCGTCCGCCGAAGCGCGGCGAGGTCGGACAGCGCAGCATGGCGAAACCGCAGGTCAGCACGATATGCCGGGGTCTGCTGGCACCTCATGCGCTGCAGCACGTCGTCGGGGGAGACGCGCGTGGTCGTCGTCAGCCTCATGCCCGGGGCCGACCCCGCCGCACCCGTCCTCAGCGGCCGGGGAGGCTCGCCAGCGCCTGCGAGCGCCGCGCGACCAGCTCGGCGTACGTGCCGTCGCGCTCCGCCCACCGGTGCTGCAGCACGCCCTGCACGAGGATCTCGGCGGGCGTGGGGTCCTGGGCGAGCAGCCCGAGGGCCTCGTCGAGGAACGCGTCGAGCGGCAGGGCCGCCGGGTTGACCTTCTCCTGGCCGGCCGTCGCGACGGCCGGCGGCACGAGCTCGGTGACCTCGACGCCGGTGCCGGCGAGCTGCGCGCGCAGCGCCTCGGTGTAGGCGTGCACGCCGGCCTTGGACCCCGCGTACGTCGGCATCGAGGGGAACGGCAGGAACGCGATGCCCGAGCTCACCGTGACGATAGCGCCGCCGCCGCGGCCCACCAGGTGCGGCGTGAAGGCGTCGACGACCCGGATCGTCCCGAGCAGGTTGGTCGCCACCGTCGTCTCGGCGGCCGGGTAGTGCGCGGGGTCGCGCAGGTCCTCGACCAGCATCACGCCGGCCATCGCGACGACGAGGTCGAGGTCCGGGTGCGCGGCCAGCACGGCGTCACGGGCGCGGAGCACGGAAGCGGCGTCGGTGACGTCGACCTGCACGGTCTCCAGGTCGTCGACCCGTCCGGTGCTGCGGCCGCCGACGACGACGGTGCTGCCGGCCGCGGCGAGCCGCCGCGCGAGGCCGAGCCCGATCCCTGACGTGCCGCCGACGACGAGGGCGGTGCGGTGGGTGAGGTCCATGGGAGGTCCTTCTTCCTGTACGGGTTGTGGTGCTGCCAGGCTGCCGGTGCCCCGCAGCCGGTGGGTCCGCCCCGTCGGTCCTGGGAGTGGCAGGACCACCCCTCCGGGGCCGTCGCCCGCCTACCGTGGCCCGGTGAGCGGAGACGACGGGACGAACCGGCTGGGCGCGTACCTGCGCGCCCGGCGCGCGCTCGTCACCCCCGAGCAGGCCGGCATTCCTGGCGGCGCGAACCGCCGCGTGGCGGGCCTGCGGCGCGAGGAGGTGGCGCTGCTGGCCGGCATCAGCGCCGACTACTACCTGCGCCTCGAGCAGGGGCGGGACCGGAACCCGTCGGTCCAGGTGCTGGACGCACTGGCCCGGGTGCTCCGGCTCGACGAGGTGGAGTCGGCGTATCTGCAGGACCTGGCCGCGCCACGACCCCGCGGGCGGGCGCGGCGCCCGACCGGCGAGCGGGTCCCGGGGCGCCTGCACCACCTGCTCGCGGCGCTGGACGTGCCCGCGTTCATCGAGGGCCGGACGTTCGACGTGCTCGCGGCCAACTCGCTCGCCCAGGCGTTCTCGCCGCGGCTGCGGGTGGGCGAGAACCGGCTGCGGTCCCTGCTGCTCGACCCCGAGGAGCGGGCGTTCCACGACGACTGGGAGGGCGCGGTCGCCGGCTTCGTCGCGGCCTTCCGGCAGAGCGCCGGGGACGGCGCCGACGACCCGCGCACGGTGGAGCTGGTGGGCGAGCTCTCGCTGGCGAGCGCCCGGTTCCGGACGCTGTGGGCGCGGCAGGACGTGCGCCGCCTCGCGGGCGGGACCACGGTGGTGCACCACCCCGTCGTCGGCGAGCTGACGCTCCACCGGGACAAGCTGCCGGTCGACGGGGTGGTGCTCGTCGTGTACTACGCGGACGAGGGCAGCCCGAGCGCCGACCGGCTGCGCCTGCTCGGGGCGCTCGGCGCGCCCGCGCGAGGCTGAGCGGACCGGGGACGTGGTCGGGCGCGGAGTTCGTGGTCGGCCGTCGCGGCACATCCGGTAGCCGATCCCACCGTCGACCCCGCCGACGTGTCGGTGCCCTACTGGCGTCTCTGCGTATCAAGGTCGGGCGTACTGAGAGGTCGGGCTCGCCCTCGCGTGGTCAGCGTTCCGTGGTGGTGGTCGCAGCACGCCGAGCCGCGACCTCGTCCATGTGCGCCTGTGCCCAGATCCGGAGGGGCCTCACCGTTCGATGCAGGGACAGCCCCAGGTCGGTCAGCTCGTAGGCGACCGTCACCGGAACGGTGGGAGTCACCGTCCGCGTGACGAGCCCGTCGGCTTCCAGGCCGCGGAGCGTCTGGGTCAGCATCTTCTGGCTCACCCCCGCGAGGAGGCGGGAGAGCTCGGAGTAGCGCATCGACACCGGCCCGCCCGCCGGCGCGTCCGGCCCCCCAGCACTGTCCCCGGCGAGCCCGCACAGCACGAGGGTGACCCACTTGTCGGAGATCCGGTCCAGCAGCTGCCGGCTCGGGCATCCCGCGAGGAACGCGTTGTACTGCACCTTGGCCTGAGCCCGCGCCTGCGCTGCCGTCGTGGTCATCGAGCCTCCGCTGTTCGGTGAGTAACGCACTTTGAAGTGCCTACTTCCTGATGGAGAGCACTGTTGCCAGTCTGACTCACGGCGCCAGCTCGGCGCCAGACCGACGACAGGAACGGCAGCATCGTGAGCAGCACTACCGCGCTTCCCGGCGGCACCTGGACCCTGGGGGACCGGACCGTCACCCGCTTCGGCTACGGCGCCATGCAGC
Source organism: Cellulomonas hominis (assembly GCF_005239125.1). Lineage (GTDB taxonomy): Bacteria > Actinomycetota > Actinomycetes > Actinomycetales > Cellulomonadaceae > Cellulomonas > Cellulomonas hominis_A. Next base: position 42,132 of record NZ_SZYE01000002.1, read on the forward strand.
TCGCCGGTCCCTGGGTGATGGGGCCGCCCGCAGACCGCGACGCCGCCTTGGCGGTCCTGCGCGAGGCCGTCGCGGCCGGCATCACCCACATCGACACCAGCGACGCCTATGGGCCCCGCGTCACGAACGACCTGATCCGCGAGGCCCTGCACCCGTACGACGACTCGCTCGTCGTGGCGACCAAGGTCGGCGCCGAGCGCGACGCAGAGGGCGGCTGGCCGACCGCGCGCCGCCCCGAGGACCTTCGCCAGCAGGTCACGGCGAACCTCGAGGCACTCGGCGTCGACTCGCTCGACCTCGTGAACATGCGGATGGGCGACGCCACCGGGCCGCAGGCCGGGTCGATCGCCGAAGGCTTCGAGACCCTCGCGCAGCTGCAGCAGGACGGCCTCGTCCGGCACCTCGGGGTCAGCAACGTCACGCCCGAGCAGGTCGCCGAGGCTCGCGCCATCGCCCCCGTCGTCAGCGTGCAGAACATGTACAACCTCGCCGTCCGCCACGACGACGACCTGATCGACGACCTGGCGCCCGACGGCATCGCCTACGTCCCGTTCTTCCCGCTCGGCGGGTTCACGCCACTGCAGTCGGACGCCCTCGCACGCGTCGCCGAGCGCACGGGCACCAGCTCCATGGGCGTGGCCCTGAGCTGGCTGCTGCACAGATCGGCGAACATCCTGCTCATCTCGGGAACGAAGTCGGTGGCGCACCTGCGGGAGAACATCGCCGCCGCGGCGATCGAGCTGTCTGACGAGGACCTGGCAGACCTGGAGACGATCGGACGCTGACGCTGACCCGGCGGCCGACCGCGTTCCGCGCGGACGGCCGCCGACGCGGACGAACATCCACGGGCTCTCGGCGTTGCCGGTGGCGAGGTCGGGCGGCTTTTCAGGTGCGCTCGGACCAGTCCTGCGAACGGTTCGGGCAGGGGAGTGGGGGTGTGCCGGGCTCGATGGTCATGCCGGCGGGGGAGTCGCGCACGGCATCCACGCGCAGCGCGACGACCTTGACCAGGGGTTGCGCGAGCAGCAGCAGCAACATGCGTGCGGTGCGGTAGGGCAGCGACTCACTGGTCCCGACGAGCATCTCGCCGATCCAGGCGGTGGGTTGGTCCTGGGCGATGGCGGGGCGTGAGCGCGGCGTGCGGTACGGGACGTCCAGGCGCGGGCTCAGTCGGTGGCGTCGCGCGATCACCATGAAGGTGCGGTCCGGCTTCCTCGACCGCCACGCAACCTCCCGAAGTGGTGACATCTGGTGAATCTCGTCGCACCGGATGTCACACCGACGCAAGACCTGCAGGTCAGCGCCTCGGCGCTGGCGCGCCGATTGCACCCCCGTGCCGCCATGCGCTGCGCTCCTGTCGCGCTTCCTCGACGTTCGCGCCGGTCAGAGGGCGGTTCTGCCCGCGTGCCGGGGAGGGGTGACGCTGGCCGTGTGCGACATCAGATGCACGGACGCAGACCCCGCTCTGACATAACGTGCATTATCGGCGTCGAGCCAATCTGGCGCCCACCCAGACGAGAGGACTCGTCTCACCGTGAGCAGACGTCCGCGCACCCGGACAGTCCCTGGGTGCTCCCCGGACGGCCAGCGGGCACGGGGCGACGACAGGTCCGGTCGCACATCTCGCCGAGGACCGGGTCCGGAGCCGGTGACCGACGTCCACGACGGTGGCATGCTCGCTCGATGATCGACGAGTTCGCGAAGACCTACCTCCACGACGACCTCCGCGAGGTGCGGCGGTCGCTCCTGGGCACGCTCGACGGGCTCTCCGAGTACGACGTGCGGCGACCGCTCACGAGGACGGGAACCAACCTGCTCGGCCTGGTCAAGCACCTCACGCTGTCCGAGGCGCGCTACCTGGGCGATGTCTTCGGCCGTCCGTATCCCGAGCGGATCCCGCGCTTCGACGACCCGGGCTACGCCAACCGCGACAGCCTGTGGGTCACCGAACGGGAGTCGCGCCACGACGTCGTGGACGGGTACCTCCGGGCGTGCGCGCACGCGGACGCCACCATCGAGACGCTGCCCGTCGACGCCCGTGGCGTGGTGCCGTGGTGGCCGCGGCCCGACGTGATGCTGTTCAACGTCATGGTGCACGTGCTGACCGAGACCAACCGCCACGCCGGCCACGCGGACATCGTGCGCGAGCAGCTCGACGAGGCGGCCGGCGCCGCCCCGGTGACGTCCACGGCTGCCGACTGGGCGGCGCACCGCTCCCGCGTGGAGGCGGCGGCACGCTCAGCGGCCGGTCGCTGAACGCACCGAGAGTCCGGAAGTCGATCGCCGAACCGGGACAGATCGCGCCCGGTTCTGGACACTCGGCGGCTCGGTCGCGCGCTCGTCAGCGCGGTTCGAGCACCACGACCGGGATCTCCCGAGTCGTCTTCGCCTCGTAGCCGGCGAAGCCCGCGTGCTCGGCCTTCTGCTTCTCCCAGATCGCGGTCCGCTCGTCACCGGTGGCGACCCGTGCCAGGAACTCGCGGGTCTCGGTGCCAATCTCCGCCGAGACCCGCGGTTCTGCGACCAGGTTGTGGAACCACGCCGGGTTGACGTCGAGCCCGGCGAACGAGGCGAAGACCGCGACCCGGCCGTCGCCCAGGTCCTGGTACATCACCGGGTTGACGCGCTCCTGGCCGGATCTGGCCCCGGTGGTGTGCAGCAGGAGCAGCGGAGACCCCTCGAACCGTCCCCCGACCCTGCCCTCGTTCGCGCGGAACTCGGTGATGATGCTGGTGTTCCAGTCGTTCACGGTGGCCTCTCCCCTGCTCCCCTGCCGGCCTGCGCCGGCTTCTGACCCAACTCGTTCCGGTCGCCCGCGCCGCGCCTCGCGCTCAGAGCGCCGCCGCGAGGACCCGCGCCCGCCGTGCGAGCGCCTCGTGGCCGGTCGGGCCACCGGCGGTTCAGCAGGTCGACGCCCTCGGCCCCGCACGCGGCGCGCACTCCCCCGACCGGTCCGCGTCGTCGCTCACCCTCGCGATGCTAGTTCGCCGCACCCGGTTGAACCTGCCCCAGGGGCAGGCCCTAGCGTCGACGGCATGACCAGCACCTACAGCACCGGCCAGGTCGCGCACGCGCTCGGGGTGAGCGAGAAGGCCGTGCGCCTCTACGCCGCCCGGGGGCTCGTCCCGGTGGCGCAGGACCCGCGCACGGGTCGGCGTGCGTTCTCGCCGGAGGCCCTCGACCGCGCACGGTCGGTCGGGCTGCTCCGCGGTGTCGGGCTCTCGCTCGCGGACGTCGCGCGCGTGCTCGACGCGGCGGACCCGGTCGCGGCGTTCGACGACCTGTGGGGCGCCCGGCGTGAGCGGTTGCGTGCGCTGACGGCGGCGGGTGAGCGGGCGCGCGCCGCGCTGTCCGCGACCCCGCTGCGCGACGTGCGGGTCGGCCACCGCGACGTCCCCGAGCGGCTGACCCTCGACCTGGAGCTCCGGACCGACCTGCACGGGCTGCCCGACGCGATCGCCGCGGGAACCGCCGCGCTGTTCGCCGTCCTGCGCGGCGCCGGGGTGGACCTGTCCGGGCACCCGTTCGTCGAGTACCACGGGCGTGCGACGGGCTCCGGGACGGCACCCGTCACGGTCCGTGCCCCCGTCGTCGGCGTGGTCCGGCCGTCGGGGTCGACCCGGCTCTCGGTCGACCCCGCCCACCGGGAGGAGTTCGTGCCGGTCGACGACGTCCAGGTCCGGGACCAGTCGTTCCTCGTCCGCCTGCACGACCACCTGTCGTCCGGCGCGTCCCGCGACGGGAGCCCGGCGGCGGGCGACAACAGGGAGATCTACCTGCCGACCTTCGGGACGGGCGCGGCGGGTCCGGTGATGGAGGTCGCGGTCCCGGTCGGCGTGCCGGGCTGAGCGACGCGGGAAATCCGGTCGACACCCCCGCGCCACGTGGGGCAGCATCGGGTCGACTGCGCCGCGGGCACCGCCGCGACGCCGAGGAGCACGAGGAGCTCGCGGATGTCCGCAGGGAGCGAGGTCGGCCGCCACGGCCACCTTGTGTGACGGGGACGACCCCGTCGCGCCGGACCGCCCCACCCGCACGGGTGCGGGTCGCCGTCCCCCGCGACGGGTGCTCCCCCGTGCCCGCGCGGCCCCGACCGCGGCGGGCGTCACCACTCCCTGAGAGCGAGCCTGCTCATGCGTGCCCTGACCGTGCCCGAGATCCGTGCGTCCTTCGTCAACTGCTCCCGGCGGGAGGCGGCCCAGGCCGTCGTGCCCGACCTGGCGGTCCTCGACTGGGACCGGCTCGACTACCTCGGCTGGACCGACCCGAAGAACCCCCGCCGCGCGTACGTCGTGACCCTGGTCGACGACCGCGTCACCGGCATGGTGCTGCGCGCGTCCGACGGCGCCACCCGGAGGAACGCGGTGTGCGCCTGGTGCGAGGACGTGATCGCGACCAACGAGGTCGCGCTGTTCGTCGCCCGGCTCGCCGGGTCGTCCGGCCGGAACGGCGACACGATCGGGACGCTGGTCTGCGTGGACTTCGCGTGCTCCCGCAACGCGCGCCGCCGCCCGACGATCGCCGAGGCGGGCGAGGACGCCGCGGCCGTCGTGGCGCGGCGGGTCGCCGGCGTGCAGGAGCGCAGCACGCGGTTCGTGGCGGCGGTCGCCCGCGGCTGACCCCTCCCGGCGTGCGCCGCACGGCGGTACCGTGCGGCGCATGCCGATCGCGCTCGAGAACGTCGGGATCGCCGTCCGCGACCTGGACGCGACCATCGCCTTCTTCACGGACCTCGGCCTGGAGGTCGTGGGCCGGGACGAGGTGAGCGGCGGGTGGGCCGACACCGCCGTCGGCCTGGACGGCAACCACGCCCGGATCGCCATGCTGCGGACGCCGGACGGCCACGGCCGGCTGGAGCTGTTCGAGTACCTGCACCCCGACGCGATCGAGACGGAGCCGACACGTCCGAACGAGATCGGCATGCACCGGGTCGCGTTCTCGGTGGACGACCTCGACGAGGCCCTCGCGATCGCCGCGCGGCACGGCTGCCACCCGCTGCGCGGGGTCGCCACGTACGAGGACGTCTACCGGCTGACCTACGTCCGCGGCCCGAGCGGCATCATCGTGATGCTCGCCCAGGAGCTGCGGCGCGGCTGACCCGCCCCGGCGCGTGCCGTCGCGTCAGCCCGCGTCGGCCCGCACCCGGGCGATCCAGTCCGCGAGCAGCGCCGCCGTGAGCGCCGGCTGCTCGAGGTGCACGTCGTGCCCGGCGGCGTCGAGCACCGCGAACGTGGACCTCGGGTAGTGCGCCCGGCGGGCCCACGCGTCCTCGTACCCGACGACCTGGTCCTGCCGCGCGGTGAGGATCAGGCCCGGCGCGGTGAACGGCTCCGGGGACGCGTCCTCGGGCTCGCTGTCGAGGGAGTAGCGGGAGGCGATCCGGGCGAGCGCCTCCTGGTCCGCGGCGAGCAGCCCGGGGCGGACGTGGTCGAGGAACGCCCGCGCACCCGCGACGCTCTGCACCACCGCGCCCTCCGTGTAGTCGGCCGCGGCGTCGCCCAGGAGCGCGAGGGCCTCGGGGTCCGTCCGCAGGACCGTCTTGGGCGGCACGACCCGGCGGTCGTGCTGGGCGACGAACACCCCCGCCACGACCGCCAGCCCCAGCACGCGGCGCCGGTGGTCGTGGGCGACCTGCCGCGCGACCATGCCGCCGAACGACTGCCCGAGGACCGCGAACGGCTCGTCGCCGATGCGCCGGACCAGCTCGTGCTCGACCGCCGTCACGACGTCCTGGGCGCTCGCGACGTCCCCGGCCGGTGTGCCGCCGGCGCCGGGCAGGTCCAGGTACAGGCGGCGCCACCCGCCCGCGGCCTCGAAGACCGGGTCCAGCGGCAGGAGCGCCCGGTGGTCGATGCCGAAGCCGTGGATCAGGACGACCGGTGTCCCGGCCCCGCGTTCGATGACGTGCACCGGCGCACCCTAGCGAGCCGCACCGACATCCTCACTGCAGCCCGAAGCCGCCGTCTGTCGTCAGCACCTGCCCGACCACCCACGAGCCGGCCGGGCCGACGAGCCACCCGATGAGCCGCGCGGGGTCCGCGGGCTCGCCCCACCGCCCGAAGGGGGTCGCCGCCCGCAGCGCGTCGAGCTCGGCGAGCGGGCGGTCGGTCGACCCGGGATCGAGGTACCCGGTGTTGACCGGCCCGGGGTCGACCGTGTTGAGGACGACGCCCAGGTCCAGCAGCTCGGCGGCCACGGTGGCGGTCACGCCGGCCAGCGCCGCCTTCGACGTCGCGTAGGCGACCTCGCCGCGCATCGGCCCGTGCTGCTGGCCCGACGTCATCCAGACGACCTTAGGCGCGCGGTCCGGGTCCGCCGGTCCTGTGCGCGCGCGGCGCTCGCCGGGGCGGGCGGCCGCGAGCCCGGGCCCGGCGGCGAACTGGCTCGCGAACCGCTGCGTCAGCTGGATCGTCGACCGGGTGTTGGTCTGCCAGAACGCGTCGAGCGCCTCGGGCGTCATGTCGAGGATCGACCCGTCGCCGCCGCTGCGGGCGTGGTTGCAGACGAGCACGTCGACGGCACCGGTCAGGTCGCGGGCCGTGCCGAACAGCCGGTCCACCTCGGCGGGGTCGCGCAGGTCGGCGCTCACGCGGCCGGCGACCGCGTCGCCCCGGAGGGACGCGCGCACCCCCGCGGCGACCGCGTCGAGGTCGTCACCGCCCCAGGGCTGGTCCGCGTCGTGCGGCGCGAAGTCGTGCGTGCACACGCTCGCCCCGAGCCGCGCGAGCTCGCACGCGACGGCGAACCCGATCCCCTTGCGGCGCGACACCCCCGTCACGAGCGCGGTGCGACCGGCCAGCGGGAGCTCCTCGACAGGCATGCGGCGACCGTACCGGGGCTGGTCAAGCCCAATCCGTGCCGGACGGCGGCTAGCCCAGCGCGATCACCGCACCGATGAGCGGGCCGACGACGACCAGCTGCATGAGCCCGAAGAACGCCCCGCACACGACGGTGAACGCGCCCGCCGCGGCGAGCCTGCCCGGGGCGCGCAGGTGGTCCACGACCCGGGCGACGAGCCGCCAGGGCCGCAGGACGTCCCAGCTGTTCACCCGGATGTTCCGCCCGAGGTAGACGCCGAACGCCGCGAGCAGCAGGACGGCGACCGTCAGCCAGCGCACCTCGGCGGACGCCAGCCCGTCGACGTCGTCGAACCGCAGCGCCACGTACGCGAGCTGGACGAAGAAGACGTTGATCAGCATGTTCAGCACGCCCGACATCGCGAGCGACAGCACGAGCAGGACGTCGTACCACTCCGGGACCCGCTCCCCCGGCCTGCGGTGCGACTGGTTGAGCTCGGTGATGAGGTACCCGGCGTTGGGCAGCAGCAGCAGCCACACGAGGACCACGACGGCCTCCGCCGCGGCACCCACGGCGCGCGGGGCGCCCGCGGCGATGAGCAGCGCGACCGCGAGGACACCTGCCCCGAGGACGAGCACGGGCGCGATCGACAGACCGACGTTCAGCAGCATCGGGCGGTACAGCCGGGTGCCGAACACCGGTGCCCGCGCGACGACGAGCAGGACCGCGAGCACGTTCATCCCGACGACGCCCAGCACCGTGTCCTGCAGCAGCACCTGTCCCCCTCCGCCCGTCCGACCCTCGCCCATGGTGCCCGAGGAGCGGGCCGGTCGGCCCGCGGAACGCCTCCGCGTCGCGTCCGCGTCTCCCGGCTCTTGACGCCGCACTTGCTTTTTGCAAGTGTGGTGCGCGTCACACACAGCCGCGTCCGAGGGAGCACACCATGACCGCGATCTTCGTCAACCTGCCGGTGACCGACCTCGAACGCGCCAAGGCGTTCTACGAGGCCGTCGGGTTCACCATCAACCCGCTGTTCACCGACCACAACGCCGCGTGCGTCGTCGTGGAGGAGGACCACGGGTACTTCATGCTCGTGACCCGCGACTACTTCCAGACCTTCAGCGACCGCCCCATCGGCGACCCGTCGACCACCGTGTCCGTCGCGACGGCGATCTTCCTCGACAGCCGCGAGGCGGTGGACGAGACGGTCGCCCGGGGACTGGGCGCGGGCGGCGCCGAGGAGCGGCCCGCCTCGGACTACGGCTTCATGTACCAGCGCCAGCTCGCCGACCCCGACGGGAACCTGCTGGAGTTCGGCTGGATGGACCCCGTCGCCGCCGCGAACGGCCCCGCGGCCGTCGCCGACCAGCAGGCCTGAGGCCGATGGCCGCGCGCGACTACGGGCAGTACTGCGGCGTCACCCGCGGGCTGGAGCTCGTGGGCGAGCGCTGGGCCCTGCTCATCGTGCGCGACCTGCTCGTCGGGCCGCGCCGCTACGGCGAGCTCGCGGCGGGACTCCCCCGCATCCCGAGCAACGTGCTGGCGGCGCGGCTCAAGGAGCTGCAGGAGGCGGGCGTCATCCGGCGCGCACCGCGGTCCCGGGTCGTCGTCTACGAGCTGACGCCGTACGGGCGGGAGCTCGAGCCGGTCGTGCTCGCCCTCGGGGCGTGGGGCTTCAAGGCGATGGGCGACCCCCGGGAGGGCCAGGTGGTCACGGCCGACTCGATGACCGTCGCCCTGCGCACCGCGTTCCGCGCGGACGTGGCCGCGGACCTGCCGCCGACGGCGTACGCCGCGCGCGTCGGCCCGGCGGAGCTGCTGGTCCGGGTCGACGGCCCGGCGCTCGCCGTCGCGCGGGGCACCGACCCCGCGGCCGACCTGGCGTTCGCCGCGGGACCGGGCATCCGGCGGCTGATCTCCGGCGAGCTGGACCCCGCCGGCGCGATCGCGACCGGCGTGGTCGAGGTCCTGCGCGGACCCGACGGGCTGCTCGACAGGTTCGCGCGGACGTTCCACCTCGCGGCCTGACCGGCCGCGCCCGCGCCGCCCCTCGTGTTCACTGGGCGGATGCGACGGGTCCTGGTCCTCGGCGGCACCGCCTGGCTCGGGCGCGCCGTCGCCCGCGAGGCCCTGGCCCGCGGCGCCGAGGTCACCTGCCTCGCGCGCGGGGCGTCGGGGGACGCGCCGGAGGGCGCGCGCCTGGTCCGCGCGGACCGGTCCCGGCCCGGCGCCTACGACGGCCTCGCCGGCGACTGGGACGCGGTGGTCGAGCTGGCGTACGAGCCGGTGCTGGTGCGGTCCGCGCTGGCTGCGCTCGCCGACCGCGCGCGGCACTGGACGCTGGTCTCGTCCGTGTCCGTCTACCGGCGCGACGACGAGCCGGGCGCCGACGAGTCCGCGGACCTCGTCGAGCCGCGTGACCTGACCGCGTACCCCGACGCGAAGGTCGCGGCCGAGCGCGCGTCCGCGGAGCGGCTGCCCGGTCGGCTGCTCGTCGCCCGCCCGGGCCTGGTCGTCGGTCCCGGCGACCCCTCCGACCGCTTCGGGTACTGGCCCGCGCGGCTGCACCGCGGTGGCCGGGTGCTCGTGCCCACCGGCACCGGCCGGGCGGTCCAGGTGATCGACGTCGACGACCTGGCCGCCTGGGTCGTCCGCGCCGGCGAGGACGCGGTGACCGGGGCGGTCGACGCGGTGGGGACGAGCGCACCCTTCGACGTCCTCGTCGACACGGTGCGGGCGGCGACCGGGTTCACCGGGACCCTGGTGCCCGCGGACGACGCCTGGCTGGTCGACCACGACGTCCGGTACTGGGCCGGCCCCCGCTCGCTGCCGCTCTGGCTGCCCGCGTCCGCGTCGGGCTTCGCCCGGCGGTCGAACGCGCGCTACCGCGCGGCAGGGGGGCGGGAGCGGGACCTGGCCGAGACCGTCGCGCGCGTCCTGCGGGACGAGGTCGCCCGCGGCACCGGCCGACCGCGGCGCGCGGGGCTCACCGCCGGCGAGGAGGCCGACCTGCTCGCCGCGCTCGCCTGACGACGCCCGGTCGACCACCCGTCGACGCGCCGGAACGCGTGCGCCGTGGTCCACTGCGGGTCGTGACCGCACGAGGTCCGCGACCCTCCCCCTCGACGGAAGCAGCGACGACATGAGCACCACCAGCCCGGCCCACCCGGCGGACGACCGCGACCCGGGCGACGCCTCGCTCGCCCGCGACACCGGGCCGCTGCGGTCGGTCGTCGTGTACAACCCGGTCCGGGTCGACGGCCTGGAGGAGCGGCGGGCGGCCGTCGAGGCGGCGCTGACCGAGGCCGGGTGGCCGCTGCCCGAGTGGGTCGAGACGACGGAGGACGACCCGGGTGCGGGTCAGGCGCGGCGCGCGGTCGAGGACGGCGCGCAGGTCGTGTTCGCCTGCGGCGGCGACGGGACCGTCCGGTCGTGCATCGAGGGCCTGGCCGGCACCGACGTCGCGCTGGCGGTGCTCCCCGCCGGGACCGGGAACCTGCTCGCCGCGAACCTCGGCGTGCCGGACGACCCGGCCGCGGCCGTGCAGATCGCCACGGAGCACGGTCGGCGGCGGATCGACGTCGGCGAGGCCGACGGCCACACGTTCGCCGTGATGGCCGGCATCGGCTTCGACGCGGCGCTGCTCGACGACGCCTCGACGGCCCTGAAGGCCAAGGCCGGTTCGATCGCCTACGTGCTGTCGGCGCTGACGCACCTGCGGGACCGCAGCATGCACCTCGAGATCCACCTGGACGACCAGCCGCCCGTGCGGCGCCGCGCGCGCTCGGTGATCATCGGGAACGTCGGGCGCCTGCAGGGCGGCGTGCGGCTGCTCGCCGACGCCGAGCCGGACAACGGGCAGATGGACGTCGCCGTGCTCGCCCCCCGCACGCTCGGCCACTGGGTGCAGACCGCCTGGGGCGTGCTGCGGCACCCGCACCGGGTCGCGCACCTGGACGTGCTGCGCGCCTCGCGGATCACGGTGGTCAGCGACCGCGAGGAGCGGCGGCAGGTCGACGGCGACGTCATCGAACCGGGCCGCACCCTCACCGTGACGATCCGCCCGCAGGCGCTCGAGCTGTGCGTGCCGCGGCCCGAGCGCAGCCCCGACCTGGCGGAGGGCTCGGAGCACCTCGGCGGCTAGCGCGCCGGCGCCGCCGGGGGCCCGTACGTTTCCCGGCGTGCTCCGCCTCTCCGACTCCCGGCTCGCGTTCGTCACCGAGCGCCACCTCGCGACGCTCACCACCCTGCGGGCCGACGGGACGCCGCACGTCGTGCCCGTCGCGTTCACCTGGGACGAGGACGCCGGGCTGGCGCGCGTGACGACCCGGCCCACGACGCAGAAGGCGGTGAACGCCCGCCGCCGGGTCGACGGCGTCCCGGGGCGCGCGGTGCTGTGCCAGGTCGACGGGCGGCGGTGGCTCACGCTCGAGGGCACCGTCGAGGTCGCCGACGACCCGGGCGAGGTGGCGGAGGCGCTGGCCCGGTACGCGGTGCGCTACCGCACGCCGGACCCGACGATCGAGCGGGTCGTCCTGCGGATCACCGCGGACCGGGCGATGTCGTCCCGCGACCTGGCCTGAGGTCCCCCGGCCCCGCCGGGCCCGTCACGCGAGGCGCCGCAGCACGATCAGCGGTGTCACGTAGTGCTCCCGCACCGTGCCCCCGAGGTCCGTCGCGGCCCGGGCCGCCGCCTCGGCCTCGTCGGGCGTCCAGTCGCTGAAGGTCGCGAACAGGTCGCGCACCTGCCCGGCGTCGAGGTCGACGGCCCAGCGGAACCGGTCCCGGTGCACGACCTCGAACAGCCCGCCGCCCGCGAGGACCTCCGCCCAGCCCGCGTCGTCGAGCTCCCCGGGCCCCGGCCGGGGCGGCCGCGGGCCGCGCCGGGCGACGATCCGGTCCACCCGCTCGCGGAACGGCGTCACGGGCGCCTCCGGGTCGCCGTACGCGTTCCGCCACACCGCCAGGTGCCCACCCGGCGCCAGCGCGCGGTGCACGTCCGGCAGCACGACGCCGAGGTCGAACCAGTGCACGGCGGTGGCCGCCACCGCCAGGTCGAACGCGCCCGGGGCCAGGTCGGCGTCCTCGGCGGTGCGCGGCACGACCTCGGCCGCCGGCCACCGCCGCCGCAGCCGCGCGGCGAGCGACTCCCCCGGCTCGACGGCCAGCACCGCGGCGCCGGCGTCCAGCATCGGGCCGGTGGCCTGGCCCGTGCCCGCGCCGAGGTCCACGACCCGCACCCCCGGGCCGAGCAGCCGCAGCGCGCGCAGCCGCTCCCACAGCGCAGGCGGGTACGGCGGCCGCCCGCGCTCGTACGCGTCGGCGTGGGCGTCGAAGTGCCCCGGCCCCGGCATGCCGCGCAGCCTAGGCGCCGCCGCTCGCAGTCCCCGGAAGTTCGAGCATTGACAGTTAGAGGTCGAACACTTAGCTTTCTCGACATGGACGCACCCGACCCCACGACGATCCTCGACCTGGTGCGGTGGATCGGCTGGGCCCAGCGCAAGGCCGGCGAGGACTGGGTCCGCTCGCGCGGGCTCACCCACGAGCAGGCCTTCGTCCTGGGGTATCTCGCGCAGAACCCGGGGTCGATCCAGCGGGACGTCGCCGCGATCACCCGGACCAGCGCCGCGAGCGTCTCGAGCCTGCTCAAGGGCCTGGAGGCCCGCGGCCTGGTCGAGCGCCGCACCGAGCCGGGCGACGAGCGCAGCAAGCGCGTGCACGCCACGCCGGAGGGCGCCGAGCTCGTCGTGGGCTTCGCGTCGGCGGTGGCGGCCGCGGACGACGCGATCCTCGCCCCCCTGACCCCCGACGAGCGCGAGACCCTGCGCGCCCTGCTGACCAAGGCCGCGGCCGCGCTCCCCCGCCCCACGCGGGACTGACGCCCCCACGACCTCACCCCACCGCGCGGCCGGTCCGCGCGGCGGCACCCCGCGCCCACGCGCGCCCACCCCTCACCCCTGAGCACCCACGCGGCCCGCCGCGCGCTTCGCCCTGCCCAGAAACGGAGCAGCCATGCGCACCACGACCCCCTCACCCGAATCGGCCGACGCCCCCGGCACCGACCGCTGGTTCCTGTCCACCGCGCCCGTCGTCAGCGCCCTCGTGCACCTCTGCGTGCCGATGGCGGCGGCGATGATCGTCGGCGCGGTCTACAACGTCATCAACGCGGGCTTCATCGGCTCCCTGCACGACGACGCCCTGCTGGCCGCCGTGACCCTCGGGTCACCCGTCCTCGCGCTGGTCATGGCCATCGGCAACGTGTTCGGCGTCGGCGGCGGCGCGCTCGTCTCCCGGCTCCTGGGGGCGGCCGAGCGGGACGGCGCCCGCACCGGCGAGATCCGGCACGTGTCGGCGTTCGCCCTGTGGGGCACCGTCGCGGTGGGCGTGCTCGTCGGCGGGGTCGGTCTGCTCCTGCTCGACCCGCTCGTCTCGCTCCTCGGGGCGGACCAGGCGGCTCGGCACGCCACCACGACGTTCGTCGGCGTCCTGCTGGCCGGGGTGCCCGTGCTGGCGGCGGCCGTGTGCCTGGAGCAGCTGGTGCGCGCGGAGGGCGCGGCGCGCCAGGTGATGACCGGGCTCATCGCGTCGACGGTCGCGAACGTCGCGTTCGACGTGCTCTTCATCCTCGTCCTGCACCGGGGCGTCGCGGGAGCGGCGCTCGCCGTCACCCTCGCGAACGCGGTGACCGTCACGTACTTCGCCGTGTGGCTGACCCGGAACAGCACGCAGACGAGCCTGGCACCGCGCTGGTTCACGCTGTCGCCGGCCGTGCTGAAGCCGGTGCTGGGCGTCGGGATCGGCACGCTGCTGCAGTCGGCCTTCCTCATCGTCACCGCGCTGGTGCTCAACAACCTCGCCGCCGGCTACGGCGACGGCCCGCTCGCCGCGATGGGCGTCGCGGTGCGGATCGCCCAGGTGCCGGAGTTCCTGGTCATGGGCGTGACGCTCGGCGTGCTGCCCCTGTTCGCCTACGCGTACGGCAAGGGCGACCGCGCCCGGCTCCTCTCGGCGCTGCGGACGTCGTCGGTCGCGGTCGGTGGCGTGGCGCTGCTGTTCTCGGCGGTGGTGCTGCTGTTCCGGGACTCGCTGCTGGCGGTCTTCCTCACCGACCGCGCGGTGCTCGCGCTGGGCGTCACGGTGCTCGCGGCCCAGCTCACGGCGATGATCGCGAACGGGTTCACCGGGCTGATCACCTCGCTGTTCCAGGCGACCGGCCAGGCGCTCCCGGCGACGATCATGTCCGTCACGCAGGGCGTGCTGTTCGTGCCGGTCGTGCTGCTCGGCAACCTCTGGTTCGGGCTGCCGGGGATCATCTGGGCGCTGACCGTCACCGAGGTGGCGGTGCTCGGGGCGGGCGCGGTGCTGCTGCTGACGACACGGCGGGCGATCGACCGCGGCCTCGCGGACGGGAGCCCCGAGCGCGCCGAGGAGGCGCTGGCGATGGCCGAGGGCTGACCCCGCGCAGCCGCACCGACGCCTTCCGGCGCGCCCCACGCGGATCTGCGTGGGGCGCGCCGGAAGCCGTGGGCGACGTGGGCCGTCGGCCCGGCCGCGGGGAGCGGCGGCCGGGAATCGGCTGGAGGACCGCATCCCGTCGCGCGAGCATGGTCGCGTGGACACGACGACGCCGGAGCCCGCCGAGACCCGCCTCCCCGGCGGCGGCATGGGCGGCGCGGTCCGGGCCGGCGGCACCGTCCGCCGCGCAGCGGGGCCGTGGACCCCGACCGTGCAGCACCTCCTCGCCCACCTGCGCGCGGCAGGCGTCGCAGGCGTCCCCGCCCCGCTCGGCGTCGACGACCGCGGCCGCGACGTGACCGAGCACGTGCCGGGTGACGTCCCCCGCTACCCGCTGCCCGCGTGGGTGTGGCGCGACGAGGTGCTCGCCGACGCCGCGGCCCTGCTCCGGCGCGTGCACGACGCCTCGGCGTCGTTCGACCGGAGCGGCGCCGTCTGGCGGCTGCCCCCGCGCGAGCCCGCCGAGGTGGTCTGCCACAGCGACACGTCGCCGGACAACATGGTGTTCCGGGACGGCCGGCTCGTGGCCCTGATCGACTGGGACACCGCCGCGCCGGGACCGCGCACCTGGGACCTGGCGTACCTCGCGTACCGGCTGGTCCCGCTGGGCCCGGCCGGCGCCGACCCCGGTCCGCTCCCCGTGCCCGAGCGCCGGCGGCGCCTGGACCTGCTCTGCCTGTCCTACGGCGGCGTGCGCCCGGGCGACGTCCTCGCCGCCCTCCCGGTCCGGCTGCGCGAGCTGGCCCGGTTCACCCGGGAGCGCGCCGGCGGCGACACCCGGCTGCTCGGGCACGTCGGGCTGTACCTCGACGACGCGGCGTGGGTGGAGGCCCGGGCTGCCGCGCTCGGTGCGGAGCCGGGTGCCGGCTGAGCGCCGCGGACCGCGGCCACGGGCCCGCGACCGGCGGGACCGTGGCGCACGTCACGGAATCCGCCGCCGCCAGGCGGCGCTGCCCCCGGCGTGAAGATCTTCGACCCCAGCACCGTCGGCCGCGTCGCCCTGGCCAACCGCGTCGTCATGGCCCCGCTCACCCGGCTCCGCGCCGGCGAGGCCGGGGTCCCCGGTGATCTGCTCGTCGAGCACTACCGCCAGCGCGCCGGCATGGGCCTCGTCCTCACCGAGGGCACGTACCCGGTGATCGAGGGCCGGACCTGGACCGGACAGCCCGGCATCGAGACCGCCGAGCAGGCCACCGGCTGGGCCCGGGTCGCCGACGCGGTGCACGCCGCGGGCGGCCGGATCGCGATGCAGATCATGCACGGCGGCCGGATCGCGCACCCCGACGTCACCGGCGCCGCCCGGGTCGTCTCCGCCAGCGCGGTCGCCGCACCGGGTGAGATCCGCACGCCGGGCGGCAAGGCGGCGCACCCCGTCCCGCACGCCCTCGACGCCGACGAGATCGCCGAGGTCGTCCGCGGCTTCGTCGCCGCGGCGCGACGGGCCGTCGACGCCGGACTCGACGCCGTGGAGGTGCACGGCGCGAACGGCTACCTGGTCCACCAGTTCCTCTCCCCCGCCAGCAACCTGCGGACCGACGCCTACGGCGCCACCCCGGAGGGCCGGGCACGCCTCGCGATCGAGGTCGTGACCGCCGTCGCGGCGGAGGTCGGGGCCGACCGGACCGGCATCCGGCTGTCGCCCGAGCACGACATCCAGGGCGCGGTGGAGACCGACCCCGACGTCACCGCGGCGACGTACGCGGCGCTCGCGGACGGGCTCGCGCCGCTGGGGCTGGCGTTCGTGGACGTGCTGCACCGCGACCTGCGCGGCGCCCTGGTCCAGGACGTCCGGCGCCGGGTCGGCGCACCGCTGATCGGGAACTCCGGCTTCGCGGTGAGCACCACGCGGGACGAGGCGGTCGGCCTGGTCGAGGAGGGTGTCGTCGACCTCGTGGCCGTCGGCCGGGCGGCGATCGCCAACCCGGACCTCGTCGCGCGCTGGGCCCGCGACCTCGGCGAGAACGCGCCCGACCCGGCGACGTTCTACGCCGCGGGGGCCGAGGGGTACACCGACTACCCGACCGCGGCGGCCTGACGCCGGGCACCGCGCGGGCGCGCCCCGGGCGACCGGGGCGCGCCCGTCAGCCGCGTGCCGCCCGGCGGCGCGGCGCCGCCGACCGCGGCGGGTTCGCCCGCAGGTGGGCCCGCACGGTGCCGAGCACCCGCGCGAGCGCCTCGACGTCCTCACGGGCGAGCGGGTCGACCAGCAGGTCCCGCACCACGCCGATGTGCCCCGGGAACACCCGGGCGAGCACGTCGCGGCCGGCCCCCGTGATCGTCACCATGACGCCGCGATCGTCATCGGGGGCCGGCGCGCGCGTGACGAGGCCCGCCTTCTCGAGCAGGCCCGCCTGGTACGTCAGGCCGCTGCGGCTGTACACGACGCCGTCGGCGAGCTCGGTCATGCGCCGGCTGCCGCCGGGCGCGTCGCCCAGCGTGGCGAGCAGCTGGAACTGCACGTAGCTCAGGCCGCCGGCCTCCTGCAGCTGCTGCTCGACCGTGTGCCGCAGCAGGCTGCTCACCTCGATGAGCGCGAAGTACGCGCCGAGCTCCACGGGGTCGAGGGACGGCTGCGTGGCGTCGGTCATGCGTCCCATCCTAGGTGCTTCGAATTCGCAGGCGTCCGCCGCCCGGGTCAGCGCAGCGTGAGGACCTCCACCCCGTCCTCGGTGATCGCCACCGTGTGCTCGCTGTGCGCCGTCCGCGCGCCGGTCGCGCTGCGCAGCGTCCAGCCGTCGGCGTCCGTGACCAGCTCGTCGGTGTCGGCCATGACCCACGGCTCGATCGCGAGCAGCAGACCCGGGCGCAGGGTGTAGCCCCGCCCGGCCCGGCCCGTGTTCGCGATGTGCGGGTCCTGGTGCATCGTCGACCCGACGCCGTGCCCGCCGAACTCGGTGTTCACCGTGTACCCGGCCCCGGTGAGCACGGTCCCGATCGCGTGCGACAGGTCGCCGATGCGGGCGCCCGGCCCGGCGGCGGCGATCCCGGCGGCCAGCGCGCGCTCGGTGGCGTCGATCAGCGCCAGGCTCTCGGCGGGCCGGGGCTTCCCGACGACGAAGCTCACGGCGGAGTCCGCGACGATCCCGTCGAGCGACACCGCCAGGTCGAGGGTCAGCAGGTCGCCGTCGGCGAGCACGTAGTCGTGGGGCTTGCCGTGCAGCACGGCGTCGTTGACCGAGGTGCAGATGTAGTGGCCGAACGGCCCGCGGCCGAACGACGGCGCGTAGTCGACGTAGCAGGACTCCGCCCCGGCGTCCGCGATCATCCCCCGGGTCCACCGGTCGATCTCCAGCAGGTTCGTCCCGACGGTGCTGCGCTCCTGCATCGTGCGCAGGATCGACGCCACGAGGGCGCCGGTCGCGCGGGCGCGGTCCAGCTCGGCGGGGTTCAGGATCTCGATCATCGTGCGGCCTTCCAGCGCCGTGCGGATAACTATCCCGGCCATGCTATCCCGGTACTAGAATCCCGGACATGGTCAGGCTCCCGCTCACCCCCGACGACGTCGAGCGCGGCCGCCGGCTCGGCGCGCTGCTGCGGCAGGCGCGCGGCGCGCGGACCGTGCTCGCGGTGGCGCTGGAGGCCGGCGTCTCCCCCGAGACGCTCCGGAAGATCGAGTCCGGACGGGTCGCGACCCCGGCGTTCCCGACCGTCGCGGCCGTCGCCGAGGTGCTCGGGCTCTCCCTGGACGAGGTGTGGGCGGAGCTGCGGCGCGCGGAGCCCCCGGCGCTCACCGGCGCCGGCGGCGTGCGCGTCGCGTCCTGACGGCCCCGGGCGTCACCACGTCCGCCGCACCGCCGCCTTGGTGCCGGTGACCAGGCTCCGCTCCGGCACGTCCTCGGCGACCACGGCGCCCGCGGCGACGACTGAGTCCCGGCCGATGGTCACCCCCGGCAGGATCGTCGCACCGGCGCCGATCCAGACGTTCTCCCCGACGTCGATCGGGCCGCCGGTGAGCCAGACGCGCCGGTCTGCCGTGTCGACGGGGTGCCCGACGGTGATGAACGTGACCTTCGGCGCCACCAGCACCCGCGGACCGAGCCGGATGCCCGCGTAGTCGAGGAACGTGCAGTTCTGGTTGACGAACACCCGGTCCCCGAGGTCGAGGTTCAGGCCGTGGTCGGTGAAGAACGGCGGGTAGATCGTCACGCCGCCGGGCAGCGGCCGCCCCAGGATCTGCTCCAGCAGCGCGGCGCGCCCCGCCTCGTCGTCGAACGGCAGGACGTTCAGCCGCGAGGTCAGCTCGGTGGCCCGCAGCACCCGCTCGGACATCGCCCGGAACTCGGGGCTGTGGATGCGCAGGAGGAGGTCGCCGGCCATGCGGCGATCCTCTCGCGCGCCGCCCGGCGGCCGACGCAACCCATCCGCGCGCCGCTGCGTCTTCTACGGTGTGACCACCATGAGCAGCGCGGACGGCGTGGACTTCCTCCGCGAGCGGTTCGAGGCGGCCGGGCACGCGCCGCCCGCCCGGCCGGCGGCCGACCCGCCCGGTGCCGACGAGGTCACCCCCGTCGCGGTCGACCGCGACCGCCAGTTCACCGAGTTCGTCCGGCACCACCAGGGCGACCTGCTCCGCACCGCCTGGCTGCTCTGCGGGGACCGGCACCAGGCCGAGGAGCTCGTGCAGCAGGCGCTGGTGCGGACCTACAGCCGGTGGGGGCACGTCCGGCAGCGCGACCCGCTCGGCTACACCCGCCGCGTCCTGGCCAACCTGCGCGTCGACCACTGGCGCCGCCGCCGACGGGAGGTGCTGGTGCCGCCCGAGGACGTCGCGCCCGACAGCACGCCCCTGCACGGCAGGTCGACGGGCGACCGGACCGGCGACCGGGACCAGCTCGTCCGGGCGCTCGCGACCCTCACCCCGCGGCAGCGCCGCGTCGTGGTCCTGCGGCACTTCCTCGACCTGTCCGAGGCCGAGGTGGCCGAGGACCTCGGCGTCAGCACCGGGACGGTGAAGTCGACCGCCTCCCGGGCGATGGCCGCGCTCCGCGCCGTCCTGGCCCCGGACGACACCGACGACACCGACGCGGGCGACGCCCGGGACGGGAGCCACCGATGAGCACCCACGACGAGGACCTCGCCCGGCGCCTCCGCGCCCGCGCCGACGCCGAGGCACCCGCCATGTCCGTGGACCTCGCCGCGGTCGTGCGCGGCGGCCGGCGGCGGCGGCTGGCCCGCGGCGGCGCCGCCCTCGCCGTGGCGGCGCTGGCGGTCGCCGGCACCTGGTCCGGGGTGCGCGCGCTCGACACCGCACCCCACGAGGTCCAGCCCGCGGGCACCTCCTCCCCCGCACCGACCCTGACGGAGGCGGACCTGCACGCCCAGGTCGACCCGGTCGCCGGCACCATCACCTTCCCGCTGGCCCGGTACGACCTCACCGCGGACGAGTGGGCCGTCGTCTGGCGCGCCCGCACCTGGGCCGGCTGGCGCTGCGCCGAGGAGGCGATCGGCCGCCCGATCGCCTGGCAGACGTCAGTACCGGGTGACCCGCCGAGCGACAGGACGTACGGCGTGTGGAACCTCGCGGAGGCGCAGCAGTACGGCTACGCCGTGCCGGTCCAGGGCGGCCGGAGCGGAGGGCCGGTCGACCCCGACGTGCCGCTCTCCGTGTGGGACGCCTGCAACGAGTCGGCCGCCGTGCAGGCGATGAGCCCGGAGATCGACGCCAGCGACGAGCTCGCCGCCGCGCTCCGGACCGCATCCGAGGCGGCCGAGGCCTCGGAGGCGAGCCGTGCCGCCGTCGCGGACTGGACCGCGTGCCTCGCCGCGCACGGACTCGAGCCGGCCGGTGGCGACGGCGGCTATGCCGTCGCCGGGGCGTCGTCGAGCCGGTGGGACCAGGACGCCGTCGCGCTCGCCGTGACGGACGTGCAGTGCAAGGCCGCCGTCGACTTCGTGCAGCGGATGGCGGATGCCGACGCCGCGGCGCAGGCGCCGGTGCTCGTGGCGTTCCGCGACGAGCTGGAGGCGCGGCTGGCGCACCAGCGCGCGGCGGTCGCGGTGGCGGAGGCGTACCTCGCGGAGCACCCCGAGATCCCCTAGGACGGGCACGTGCCGCACCACGCCGCGGTCGAGCGCCACGGCCCGGGCGGGCCGGCCGCACCGGCGGCGCCGGCATCAACATGGCGTTGACAACGCAGCGTTGATGTCCTGTCATGGGTGTCGTGCCCGACGACCGGACCCGCGCCGCGGACCTCGACTCCCACCGCACCGCCCTCCTGCGCGCCGGGGGCGCCGCCCTGCCCGCGCGCCCCTGGCAGCACGGGGCGCAGCCGCCGAGCGACGGCGACCTCGTCAGGCTGGGTGCCTGGCTCGCGGCCGACCCCGCTGTCGGGCCCGACGTGGTGACCGCCGGGCTCGGTCTGCTGGCGGCGGCCCGCGCCGAGCTCGACCAGATCGAGGCCGCGCTGCTGTTCGCCGCGCGCGGAGCGGGGATGACGTTCCAGGAGATCGCGACGGCCCTCGGTCTCGGCTCCGGCCAGGCCGCGCAGCAGCGCATGGCGCGCGTGCTCTCCCGGGCGGACCGGGCGTGACCGGCGTCGTCCCGCTCCGGGCCGCCGACGCGCGCTGCGGCACCAAGGCCCGCACCCTCGGGCGTCTGCTCCGGGCGGGTCTCGCCGTCCCCGACGGCGTGGTGATCCCCCGCGCGCTCGGCACCGGGTGGCGGCACGACCTGCCGCTGCACCTGGGCGCCCTCGGGGCGCCGACCTTCGCGGTCCGGTCGTCCTCGTCGGCGGAGGACGGCGCGCGCGCCTCGTACGCGGGGCAGCTCCGCACGGTGCTGCACGTCCCGCGGGCCGAGGTCGAGGACGCGGTGCGCGAGGTCGCGTCGGCGACGGCCGCGGACTACGAGGCCGCGCTGGACCTGCCGGCCGGTGGTGGCGTCGCGGTGCTCGTGCAGCCCATGCTCGCGCCGGTGGCGGCGGGCGTCGCCGTCACCCGGCACCCCGTCACCGGCGTGGTCACGACGGTCGTCGAGGCCGTGCCCGGCCTGGGCGAGCCGCTCGTGTCCGGCCGTGCCGACCCCGAGCGCTGGCAGGTCGACCGCGGCGGTCGCGCTCGCGTCGACCGCGTCCGCGACGTCCTCTCCCCGCCCCGGGCGGAAGCCGTGGCCCGCCTGGCCGAGAGCGTCGAGCGCTTGCTGGGCGGCCCGCAGGACGTCGAGTGGGCGCTCGACGCCGGGGGCACCGTGTGGACCCTCCAGGCACGGCCCGTGACGACGGGACCGGCGGCCGGGCCAGGCCCCGGGGCGCGCCACGCCGGTACCGCGCGCGGTGCGCTCCTCGGCACCGGTACGCCGGCAGGGCCCGGGACGGCGTGCGGGCGGGTGCGCGTCCTGCGCGGCCTCGACGACCTGCCCGCGTTCCTGCCCGGCGAGGTGCTGGTCTGCCGCGCCACCTCCCCCGCCTGGACCCCCGCGCTCGCCCGCGCCGCCGCGGTGGTGACCGAGGTCGGCGGCATGCTCTCGCACGCCGCGATCGTGGCACGCGAGCTGGGGCTCCCGGCCGTCACCGGCCTGGCGAGGGCGCGGGACCTGCCGGACGGTGCACTGGTGCGGGTCGACGGCTCGGCGGGAACCGTGCGCACGGTGATGACGTCGTGAGCGCGGCGCCCGCGCTGCTGCCGGTGCTCCACGCGCTGCGGGTGCGGGGTGTCGCCGACGCGGGCGCCGTCGCGGCCCGCGCGCGGTTGCCCCGCGCCGCCGTCGAGGACGTGCTCCTGGACGCCGAGGCGGCGGGGCTGGTCGCACGCGTGCCGTTCGCCGGACCGCAGGACTGGTCGCTGACCGAGCGCGGGACCACCCACGGCGAGGCGCTGCTCGCGTCGGAGCTGGAGGCCCTCGGCGCGAGGCCCGTCGTCCGGGACGTCCTCGACGGGTTCGGGCCGCTAAACGACCTGGTGACCGGGGCCTGCACGCGCTGGCAGCTCACCGAGCTCGGACTCGCGGGACCACCTGCTGCCGTGGCGGACGTCCTGCGGGATCTCACCCGGGCCGCGGGAGGACTCGCCGCGACCGAGGCACGGCTGGCCGACCGGCTGCCCCGGTTCGCGGGCTACCACGCCCGGTTCGTCACGGCCCTCGATCTGGCCCGCGACGACACGGCGTGGATCGCCGGCATCGACCGCGACTCCGCGCACCGGGTCTGGTTCGAGCTGCACGAGGACCTGCTGGCGACGCTCGGGGCGCGCCGCTGACCCCGCAGACCGGGCCCGGTGGGTGCGCGTGCCTACGCTCGGTGCAGCGAACGGAACCGACGAGGAGGCCCCGCGATGCGCGTGACGACGACGACACACGTCTCTCTCGACGGCGTGACGGTGCAGACCTACGAGCCCACGGGCCGGCCCGCGTACGCCGGGGCGGGCCCGCGCCCGGACGCCTGACGCCCTGGACGCCGTCGGGATCGGACGCCGGTGGGTGCGGCCTCCCCGGGCGACGGCGCGCTCGGCGGTGGCCCCTCAGGCGCCGGTCGACCCGAGGACCAGCGCGTGCCAGGCACCGGCGCGGTCGGCGCCGTACCCGGTGACTCCGACGCCCACCACCCCGGTCGTGTCCAGCGCCTCGTCCCGGGCCTCCGCTCCGCACGGGACGTCCGGGAAGGCCACCACCTCCGTCCGGGTCCCGCCCTCGGCCGCCTCGGTCGTGACGGAGACGTCGAAGTCGAGCGATCCGTCGCCCTGGCACGACAGGCGCACGCCGTCGAGCTGCGCCGCGGTGTCGAACCCCAGCGAGACCTGGGGCGGGCCCGTCGGCGCGGGGTCCCCGGCGTCCACCCGGCCGGTGGCGCTGCCGAGCAGCGCAGCGGGCGGCGGGGCCGCGTCCTGCTCGTCCATCCAGGCGGTGACCTCCTCCGGGGTCGGCCCCGTCGGGGCGGTGCACCCCGCGGCGAGCAGGGCCAGGGCGGCCACGGCGGCGGCACGGGCGACGAGGGCGGAGGGCATGACGCCGACGCTAGTCGCCGGGCGACGAGCGCGAGGGCGGTTCGGGCGCCGGCCGTCGACCGGGCCAGGGGCGCGCCCGTGCGCCACGCCCGACGTAGCGTCGGCCGCATGACGACCGCCGGTCCCCGCCGCGCCCCGCGCGCGGAGCGGCTGCGCCTCGCCGTCTAACGGGACGGCGCCCGCTGCGTCTGGTGCGGGCGGGCGTTCGGCCCGCTCGTCCCGCCGACGCGCGAGCACCTGGTGCCGCGCGCCAAGGGCGGGCCGTCCTGGCTCGAGAACGAGGTGCCCGCGTGCCGCCGGTGCAACGCCGAGCGCGGCCACCGCGGCGTCGTCGAGTGGCTCGAGGAGTGCGGGCGCCGCGGCTGGGACCCGGACGGCGCGGTGGTCGCGCGCTCCCTCGACGCCCTCGCCGCGGCGATCGCCGAGCGCGGCGGCCAGCGCCGGGCCCGCGCGTACGTCGCGGCCCAGCTGCGCCGCCTGCGTCGCTGACGACCCCCGGGGCGCGCACCGTCGCCGAGTGTGCAACCGACACGTCGAGCGAGCATCCGCCGACTACCCCCTCGACGTGTCGGCTACCCCCTCGACGCGTCCAGCCTCCCTCGGCGCGTCCGACCCCGCGCGTGCCAGGGTGGGCACCGTGCCGTCCTCGCTCATCCGCTGGCTGGACCGCGTGAACGCCGCGCACCCGTGGAGCCACAACGACGCGTACCGCCCGTGGGTGCTCCGTCGGGTGCCCCGCGGCGCCGCGCGCGTGCTCGACGTCGGCTGCGGCACCGGCGGACTGGTGCGGGCGCTCGCCGCACGGGGCGCCGCGGTGCACGGGGTCGACGCGGACGCCCCGACGATCGCGACCGCGCGAGCGCTCTCGGCGGCGCACCCGGGTGCCACGTTCGCCGTCGCGGACGCGCTGCGCCTGACGGCCGAGGCCCCGGGGTACGACGCCGTCACGGCGGTGGCGGTGCTGCACCACCTGCCCACGGACGAGGCCCTGACCCGGTGGGCCGGGCTGCTGCGGCCGGGCGGCGTGCTGGTGGTCGTCGGCTGCTACCGGGAGGCGACCCGGCGCGACCGCGCGGTGTCCGCGCTCGCGGTGCCGGTGAACCTCGTGGTGGGGCTGCTCGTCCGGCGGCCGGCCGACGCGGCCCGGGTCGCGATGGCCGCACCGGTGCGGGAGCCGGACGCGACGCTGGCGGACGTCCGCAGGGCGGCGGCCCGGGTGCTGCCCGGGGCGCGCGTGCGACGGCGGCTGTTCTGGCGGTACACGCTGGTGCACCGCGTCCGGGGCTGAGCCGCGCGGCCGGGCCGACGACGCCGGGGTCGGTGGCGGGACGAGCCCGGGGAGGGCAGCCCCGGCTGATCACCGCTGCGGCCAGGCCGCCCACCCGCCGGCCACCGCCGCCAGCCGCTTCCGGGCGGCCCGGACGTACCGACGGTCGACGCGGTCCGTCACGATCCCGCTTCCGCCGACGGCCCGGCCGTCGCCGGCCAGGTCGTAGCCCGTCCGCGAACGCGCCGCACGCTCCCGGTACCCGCCCGCGACGACGGCCCCGACGTGCCACTCCAGGTCGTCGGCGACCGCCGGCCACGCCTCGTCGCAGGCGTCGCACCCGCACACCGGGAACGGGAAGTCGTGCAGCAGCCCGGCGTGCAGCGCGACGGCCGGGTACCCCGTCCAGACGACGGTCAGCGGCGCGGCGGTCTCCCGTCGCGGGACGAGCCGCACCGCGCGCACGGCCCCGGCCACCGGGTGCCGCAGGTCGTCGGCGCACGCCAGGTCGTCCGTGACCGCGACGTCGTGACGGGCGGCCAGGTGCCGGACCAGCGCGTCGGCGACGTCGTGCAGCGGCGCGAACCGCCCCGGGTGGCTGTCGACGCCGTACGCCGCGTCGGGTGGCCCGTCGGGCCAGCGCCCGCCGTAGCGCACCGGGCGGCCGTCCGGGTCGAGCAGCACGGGCTCGCGGATCGTCGGGCGCACGTAGCCGGTCAGCAGCACGGCGCCCTCCCGAGCCGGGTCGTGCCGTCGCGGGTGCGCCGGCGTCCGTCGCACGTTACCGGTGCGCGCCGTCCCCGGACTCCGCGCGGTCGGCGGCGCGCACGAGGTCGACGCGGTCGTGCAGCACGCGGAGCAGGTCGCCGGGGCACAGCTCGTCGTCCACCGTGACCGCTCGCCCGTCCGCGTAGGTGACCGCGACCGGCGGGCCGTAGCACGCGGTGACGTCCAGGAGCACCGCTCCGCCGCCGTCGCTGACGTCGGTGCGGTCCTCCTCGCCGAGCCGGACGGTCACGTCGTCGCCGGCCTGGTTCGTGATCTCGATGTCCGTGCCCGCGGCGCACCCGGCGACGGCGAGCAGCACCGCCCCGACGACCGCCGCCGCCAGGACGTCCTTGCCTGCGCTCACGACACCCTCCCCCGCTCGACCGCCGGTGCGCGGCGGACTCCCCGACGGTAGGCCGGTGCCCGGTAGCGCGGGGCCCGGAGGCTGTGCGGGTCCTGTGCGGGTTCGGGGTGGTCGGCCCGCTCCGGCGTCGGCCGCACCGCCGCGCGCGTCGGGTGTGACGCACCGCACACGAGGGGGTGACGAACGGCCCGCCCGCGCGCCGCCTCCGGGGAGCAGCATCGGTGACAGGCGGCGACGGCGCCGCCCGCGGCCGACGGTTCCCCGAGCGCCCCGGCGCCGGCCGCGACCCCCGTCCTGAGGAGACGCGATGCGCACGGAGCACACCGACCCGCGGTACGCCGTCGAGGTCGACGACCGCCCGACCTACCGGGTGGACTTCGTCGGCACCTACGGGACGACCGAGGAGTTCCGGATCTTCGCGGCGCCGGACCTGCCCGCGGTCCAGCGCTGGGTAGGCGACCAGGCCGCCGGCCGTGCCTACACGGTGTGGGTCGAGTACCCCGGCAGGTCCGGGGTCGGGCTCGCGCAGGTGCTGTCCTCGCGCTGACGCGGGCGGCTGCGCCCCCGCGCTAGCCGGCCCAGCCCACGGCCCGCAGCACCGCCGCGGCCACCTCCGCCGGTGCGAGCCCCTCGACGTCGACCACGTGGTCCTCCACGCGCGCCGCCTCGAGGATCGCGTCCAGCTCCCCCGCGCGGTGCCGGTGCCACGCGAGCACCGACGGCTGACCGGCGTGCCGCACGTCGAGCCGGTCGCGCACGGCCGGGACGGGGAGCCGGAGCCGGCACACGGCGAGCGGCACCCCGACGGCGGCGGCGTAGGCCGCGCGCGACTCCAGGTCCTCCAGCACCCCGGCGAGCACGAGCCGGGCCGCGCCCCGCCGCCGGTACACCGCCGCGACCGCCCGGAGGTTCTCCAGCTCGAGGTCCTGCTGGAACGGGTCGCCCGGCGGGGCCGGCCAGGAGCGGCGCAGCTCGTCGAGGTCGACGACCGCGTGCGGGACGCCGTGCTCCGCGAGCAGCTCTCCCACGTGGGCGGCGGTGGTGCTCTTGCCCGCGCCGACGGTGCCGGTCAGCAGCAGGGCGGCAGGGGCGGGTGCCGGTGCGGAGGTCACGGCCTCACGCTACGGCTCCCGCCCCGGCCGACGTCAGCGCCAGGTGACGGGCGCCGGGAAGTACGGGTTGTCCGAGGACGCCATGAACGACTGGTACGACTCGCCGTTGTACTCAGCCGCGGTGACCACGGCGCCGTCCTTGGCCAGCGCGACGAAGCAGGACACCAGGACCCGGGCCTCCTCGTCGTACTCGGGCAGGAGCAGGCCGCAGGAGTCGCCGGGCGAGTTCAGCGAGAAGCCGCTGGTCAGGTACTCGGTGTCGGCGCCGGTCGCGTCGAGCGGGAACAGGTCGACCGTGGCCGGGTCGTAGCCCTTCGGGGTGTCGTACAGCCACTGGTGCTGGGTGATCACCGCGTACGGCGTGTAGCCCTCGAACTCCTCGGCGTTGCTGAACTGGTCGAACAGCGAGGCGTCCAGCTCGCTCACCTGGAGCACGGCGACGCCGACGCCGCCGCTCACCTCCTGGTCGCCGTAGGTCTCCGTCTGGTTCAGCCACGCGGCCTGACCCAGCCCGAGAGCGGTACCGGGCGCGGTGACCGCGCCGGGGGCGCCGAAGTCGACGGCGTCGACCTCGTAGTCCACCGCGAGCGGACCCGTCTGCTCGGGCGCGGGCGCAGCCGAGGCGCCCGCGGACCGGTCCTTGTCCTTGCTCTTCGGCTCGTCCGACGAGCAGCCGGCGAGGCCGAGCGCGAGGACGAGGGCGGCGGCGGGCACGGCGAGGGGCGACAGGCGCACGGGGAGGACCTTCCGGGTCGAGGAGCTGCCTGGTGGATGCACAGGCCAGACCCAGGGAACGTTAAGCCACGCTGCGCGCAGCCGCCTCCGGCACTCTCAACGTATAGCGCGGTGGGGGTCTTGCCGCAAGGCCCCCACCCGGGCCCAGAATCCTCGGCGCACCACCCCTGCGCCCGAGGAGCCCGATGACCGCGACCGCCGCCTCCGCCTTCGCCCTGCCCGACCGCCTGGCCGCCAAGGCCGCCCCCGCCCTGATCGCCGACGACGAGCGCCGGTTCGCCGCGATCGCCGACGCCCTCGACGCCACGACCGCCGACCTCGCGGAGCGGCTCGACGCCGTGCGTCGGCAGCCGGCCGGCCGCGGCCAGGAGACCCTCGGCCGCGACGCCGAGGTGCGCCGCCTGTCGGCGCGGCTGCGTGCGCTGCGCCGGTTCGGGCTGGACCTGTGCCTGGGCCGGATCACGCCCGACGACGGCGGCGACCCGGTGTACGTCGGCCGGCTCGGGCTGACGGACGCCGACGGCCGCCGGCTGCTGGTCGACTGGCGCTCCCCCGCCGCCGAGCCGTTCTTCGGCGCGACCCGCGCGCGGCCGCTGGGCCTGGCGGCACGCCGCCGGTACCGGTGGACCGGCGGGCGGGTCACCGACTACTGGGACGAGGTGTTCACGGCCGACGGGTCGGGTGCCGCCGCGACGCAGGCCGCGCTGGACGACGAGTCCGCCTTCATCGCGAGCCTCGGCAGCAGCCGCACCGCGCGGATGCGGGACGTCCTCGGCACCATCCAGGCCGATCAGGACGCGGTCGTGCGGGCCGGGTCCCGCGGGACCCTGGTCGTCGACGGCGGCCCGGGGACCGGGAAGACCGTGGTCGCCCTGCACCGCGCCGCCTACCTGCTGTACGCCGACCCGCTGGTGGAGCCCCGCCGCGGCGGGGTGCTCGTGGTCGGACCGAGCCGCCCGTACCTCGACTACGTCGCGGACGTGCTGCCGAACCTGGGCGAGGACGGCGCCCGCACCTGCGTGCTGCGCGACCTGGTCCCCGAGGGCGCCACGGCCGCCCCGGAGGCCGACCCGGAGGTCGCCCGGCTCAAGGGCACCCTCGACATGGTCCGCGCGATCGAGCCGGCGGTGCGGTTCTCCGAGCGCCCGCCGACCGAGGGGCTGCTGGTCGAGACCCCGTGGGCCGACCTGTGGCTCGGGCCCGAGGACTGGGCGGAGGCGTTCGTCGCCCCCGACCCCGGCACCCCGCACAACGAGGCCCGCGAGGTGATCTGGGAGGCGCTGCTGGACCTGCTGGCCGAGAAGGCGCAGGAGGAGGACGACGAGATCCCCGCCGACCTGCTCCGCCGCGCCCTGCGGCGCGACGGCGACCTGAGCACCGCCGTCGACCGGGCCTGGCCCGTGCTCGACGCCGCCGAGCTCGTCGCCGACCTGTGGTCGGTCCCGGCCTACCTGCGGCTGTGCGCCCCGTGGCTGACACCCGGGCAGGTGCGCCTGCTGCAGCGCGCCGACCCGCGCGCGTGGACCGACGCGGACCTGCCGCTGCTCGACGCGGCCCGGCACCGTCTCGGCGACCCCGGCGTGTCCCGGCGCCGGCACCGCCGGGAGGCCGAGGCCGCGGCCGAGCGGGAGTACCGGTCGCGGGTCGCCGACGACCTGATCGCCGCCGACCACGAGGGCGAGCAGGAGGGCATGCTCGACATGCTGCGCGGTGCCGACCTGGAGCACGCCCTGCTCGGCGACCCCGAGGACGCCCGGACCGAGACCGACCGCCTCGCCGGTCCGTTCGCGCACGTCGTCGTCGACGAGGCCCAGGAGCTCTCGGACGCCGAGTGGCAGATGCTGCTGCGCCGGTCGCCGTCGCGGAGCCTCACCGTCGTGGGCGACCGGGCGCAGGCCCGGCACGGCTTCGCCGAGTCCTGGGCGGACCGGCTGGGGCGGGTCGGGCTCGGCGCACCCACGGTGGCGTCGCTCACGATCAACTACCGCACGCCCGTCGAGGTGATGACCGCGGCGGAACCGGTGATCCGTGCGGCGCTGCCCGACGCGAACGTGCCGACCTCGGTCCGCAGCACGGGTGTCCCCGTCGGCCACGGGTCCGTCGCGGAGCTCGACGGGTTGCTCGCGTCCTGGCTCGTCGACCACCCGGAGGGCGTCGCGTGCGTGATCGGCGCCGACCGGGAGCTGCCCGGGGCGCCGCGGGTCCGGTCGCTGTCGCCCGCCGGGGCCAAGGGGCTCGAGTTCGACCTCGTGGTGCTGGTGGACCCGGAGCGCTGGGGCGGCGGCGTCACCGGGGCGGTCGACCGGTACGTGGCGATGACCCGGGCGACCCAGCGGCTGGTCGTGCTGACCGGCACGCGCGGCTGAGGCGGCGTCGTGCCGGACTGGGCCTGGACGGTGGTCGGGGTCGTCGGGGGCGTCCTGCTGCTGTGGCTCGCGCTCGTCGCGGTGCTCTGGGCGACCCGCCCGGACGAGCTGCGGCTGCGCGAGCTGCTCCGCCTGCTCCCCGACGTCGTGCGGCTGGTGCGCCGGCTGGCGGGCGACCGGACGCTCCCGCGCGGGGTGCGGGTCCGGCTGTGGCTGCTGCTCGGCTACCTGGCGCTGCCGTTCGACCTGGTCCCCGACGTGATCCCGGTGCTCGGCTGGGCGGACGACGCGATCGTCGTCGCGCTGGTGCTGCGGTCGGTCGTGCGACGCGCGGGCCCGGAGGCACTGGCCCGGCACTGGCCGGGGTCGCCGGAGGGGCTGGCGGCGCTGCGGCGGCTGGCGCGGCTGCCGGGCTGACGCCGGGGGCGCGTCGGGAGGGCGCGGCGCGGTCGGCGCCGGGGACGACGAAGCCCTGGTGGGATCTCTCCCACCAGGGCTTCCACGTCGGGCTGACAGGATTTGAACCTGCGACCCCTTGACCCCCAGTCAAGTGCGCTACCAAGCTGCGCCACAGCCCGATGGTCCCCCGAGGGACCTCGGCGGCCCCCGCAGGAGCCTCGGAAACTCTACCGTATCCGGACGGTCCCGCCGTCCCCCGCCGGCAGATGGGCGCGCCACGCGGTCGCGACCACGACCAGGCAGACCGCCGCGACGCCGAGCCCGGCGAGGAACATCTCCGGGTACGCCCACCGCGTCGAGAGCCAGGCGAGCACCGCCGGCACGAAGAACCCCAGGTACGCGGCCGAGTAGTAGACCGCGGTCAGCCCCGCGAGGTCGTCCGGGGTGGCAATCCGCTGCACCTCCGACAGCCCCGCGACCAGCGCCAGGCCGTAGCCGGCGCCCAGCACCGCCGCGGCGAGCAGCACCACCGGCAGCGCCAGGGTCGCCGCGGCCCGCGCGGCCAGCGCCATCCCGACGACCAGGATCGCCAGCGCCACGACGGACGCACGCGCGCTGTGCCGGGTGTCGATCAGACGCGCGACCGACTGCACGGCGAACCCCACGGCCAGCGTGACGACGGTCAGCAGCGCGGAGAACGCGATCGGCACCCCGCCGGCGTGCTCGCGCATCAGCCCGGGCAGCACGGCGTACGCCGAGCCCACCGCGCCGAACACCCAGGGCGCCAGCGGCAGCACCACCCGGAGGAACCGGCGGTGCCCGACGGCCGGGACGCGCAGGTCGTCGCGGAGCCGGCCGCGGGCTCCCGCCGGGCGGGCCGCGTGCGTCTCGGGGACGCCCAGCACCGCCAGCCCCGCGACGACCGTCACCGCGGCGTGCAGGAGGTACGGCGTGCCCGTGCGCCACGGGCCCCACTGCGCGAGCGCGCCCGCCACCCCCGCGCCCAGCAGGAAGCCGAGGGTGAGCGCGAGCGACGCCCGGCGGGCACCCGCCTGCGGGGCCCCGGTCGCCGCGCACAGCTCCGCGACCCAGGTGGTGCCCACGGCCATGACGAGCCCGAGCGCGAGGCCCGACAGGACGCGACCGGCAGCGAGGGCCGGCACGGACGCCGGGCCCACCGCGAGCACGAGGGAGCCGACGATGCCGAGCGGCGCCGCCGGCAGCAGCAGGGGGCGCCGGCCGTACCGGTCGGACAGGGGCCCGCCGATCAGCAGCGCGGGGACGATGCCGAGCACGTACGCCCCGAGCAGGACGTTCACGGTGAGCGCCGACAGGTGGCTCACCTCGCGGTACATGACCAGCAGCGGCGTGAACTCGTTGCCGCCCCAGGCGACGGCGAACATGAGCGCCCCGACGCGGAGCCAGGCGCGCGGGTCGGCACCCGTCGACGCGGCGCCCGTCAAGGCGGCGCGCGTCGAGGCGGCCGCCCGCCGGTCGAGGTCCGTGGCCGTCACCGGGCGCCGCCGTCCCGGTCCGGGTGCGCGGCCGGCAGGTGCGCGTCCCGCAGGTGCGCACGCAGGCGCTCGCGGAACGCCGCGGCGTCGCCGGACTCGACGGCCGCGACCAGCGCCTCGTGCCCCTCGACGAACCCGGGAGCGTGCTCCCCCGCCGCGCCCACGGACAGCGCGATCATCCGGCGCTGCCGCTCACGCAGGGTGACCGAGAACCCGGTGAGCAGGTCGTTCCCGCCGGCCGCGACGATCGCGAGGTGGAAGGCGGCGTCGTGCTCGGCGTACGCCTCCAGGTCGCCCGTGGCCACGGCCTCGCGCTGCCGTGCGACCAGGCCCCGCAGCGTGGCGGCCAGCGCCTCCCGGGCCGGTGCGGACCGGACCACGACG
Organism: Cellulomonas hominis; assembly: GCF_005239125.1. GTDB lineage: Bacteria > Actinomycetota > Actinomycetes > Actinomycetales > Cellulomonadaceae > Cellulomonas > Cellulomonas hominis_A. The sequence continues at coordinate 74,291 of NZ_SZYE01000002.1, forward strand.
TCGACCGCGTGCGACTCGAGCAGCAGGCGCGCGTCGACGACCGCCTCGGCCTCTCCGGGTGCGACCGGCACCACCAGGGCGCCGCGCTTCGGGAACAGCCGCAGCCAGCCCTCGGTGGCCAGGCGGAGGAAGGCCTCGCGGACCGGCGTGCGGCTCATCGCGAGCTCGGCCGCGACGTCGCCCTCGCTGAGCATCTCCCCCGCCGGCAGCCGCCCGGACAGCAGCCCGTCCTTCACGTGCCGGTAGGCGGCCTCGGCGGCCGGCGGAGCGGGAGGCGGGGCGAGCGACTTCATGGGCACTACATGTATCTCAGATGCATCCCAGGTCCAAATCGGGCGCGCCGGCGCGCGTCACCACCGGATCGTCGCACCGCCACCGGATCCGCCGGGGTGCGGTGCGACGATCGGGTGGGAACCGGGCGACGGGGCCCGCGGTCCACCCGCTCGACCGGGGCGCGTCAGCGCGTCGGGGCCGTCCCCTGGGTCGCGTCGCGGGCGACGTCGTCGGCGCCCGAGCGGCCGCGGAGCACGTCGAGCTCCGCCGCGACGACGCCCAGCAGCAGCAGGTCCACCACCAGGCCGGTGACCGCGCCCCACTGGTCGATCCGGAACAGGAAGATCTGGCTGAGCAGCAGGTTGACCAGCACCGCGCGCCGGAACCACTCGTAGCCCCGCCGCCGGTCCTCGCCCACGAGCCGCAGCCCGACCGCCGAGCACGCCAGGGACGCGGCCCCGCTGGCGAGCAGCCCCACCATCGCCCACCACGGCAGGTCCGCGCCGGTCGACACGAGGACCACGCCGCGCACCACGGTGTACAGCGTGACGAGCGCGAGCACGCCGACGGTCAGGCGGGGCAGCCACCGCACGCGCACGACCCGCCGCGACGCCGTCACCACCGCACGCGACACCGCGCTGATCGGGTCCGGCAGCTCGCGCGCGTCGTCCTCCACCACGTCGAGCAGCGCCCGCACCTCGGCGGCACCCCGGACGGCGCCGGCGCCGGCGACGAGCTCGCGGGCCTGGCGCCGGGCGCGCGGCGAGAACCCGCCCGCCAGCCCCGCCACGGCGAGGTCGGCGGCCGCGGCCAGCGTCTCGTGCGGGTCGCGCCGCCGGCCGTGGATGACCTCCCCGACCAGGACCAGCACGACCACGACGACGTAGATGAGCGATGCCGTCGGCTCGTAGAAGTAGTCGTTGTCCGAGGTGACGAACTTGCCGATCTCGTCGATGAACAGCCCGAACCCGACACCGCCCAGCAGCGCCGCCAGCGGCCGCACCACCGGCCCGGCCCAGGACAGCACGGCGACCACCGCGACCGCCATCAGCAGCCCGCCCCACAGGACGTGCGCGATGTGCAGGCCGTCACCGCCGAGCTGCGGGAAGCCGGTCAGCGCGAGCAGACCGCGCGTCACCAGGACGGTGAGCACGGTGACGGCGAGGAACCCGGCGACGTGCCGCGGCCCGGCGGGGTCCCGGGGCAGGCCCAGGACGAGCACCGGCGACCGGCGCAGCACGTGGTGCCGCTCCGGCGCGGTCGCCCGGTCCCCCGTCCGCTCGACGTCCGACCCGCGGGTCACCGCTTGCGCTTCTCCCGCACCCGCACCGAGATGGAGATGGGCGAGCCCTCGAAGCCGAAGGTCTCCCGCAGCCGGCGCTCGATGAACCGGCGGTAACCCGCCTCGAGGAAGCCGGTGGCGAAGACGACGAACCGCGGCGGGCGGGTCGACGCCTGGGTGGCGAACAGGATGCGCGGCTGCTTGCCGCCCCGCAGCGGGTGCGGGTGCGCGGCGACGAGCTCGCCGAGGAACGCGTTGAGCTTGCCGGTCGGGATGCGGGTGTCCCACGACTCGAGCGACCGGGTGAGCGCGGGGACCAGCCGGTCGGTGTGCCAGCCGGTGCGCGCGGAGATGTTCACCCGCGGCGCCCACTGGATCTGCACGAGCTCCTTCTCGATCTCGCGCTCCAGGTACGGCCGGCGGTCCTCGTCCATGAGGTCCCACTTGTTGTACGCGATGACGAGCGCGCGGCCCGCGTCGATGACCTGCTGGATGACGCGCGTGTCCTGCTCGGTGAGCGGCTGGGACGCGTCGAGCAGCACGACCGCGACCTCGGCCTTCTCGATCGCGGCCTGCGTGCGCAGCGAGGCGTAGAAGTCGGCGCCGGAGGTCTGGTGCACCCGACGGCGGATGCCGGCGGTGTCCACGAACCACCACGGCACGCCCTTGAGCTCGACCAGCTCGTCGACCGGGTCGCGGGTGGTGCCGGCGGTGTCGTCGACGACCACGCGGTCGGTGCCGAGCACCTTGTTGAGCAGCGAGGACTTGCCGACGTTCGGGCGGCCGACCAGCGCGACGCGACGCGGGCCGCCGGGGCGGGCGGTGGCGTGCTGCGAGACGGTCGGCAGCGCGGCCATCGCGGCGTCGAGCAGGTCCCCGGTGCCGCGGCCGTGCAGGGCCGAGACGGGGTGCGGCTCACCGAGGCCGAGGCTCCACAGCTCGGCGGCGTCGGCCTCGACCCGCGGGCCGTCGACCTTGTTCGCGCACAGCACGACCGGCTTGCCGGACTTCCGCAGCAGGCGCACGACGCGCTCGTCCGTGGCCGTCGGGCCGACGGTGGCGTCCACGACGAACAGCACCGCGTCGGCCAGCGAGATCGCGACCTCGGCCTGCTCGGCGACGCGCGCCTCGATGCCGGCGACGTCGACCTCCCAGCCGCCGGTGTCCACGAGCGTGAACCGGCGCCCGGCCCACTCCGCGGGGTAGGACACCCGGTCGCGGGTCACGCCCGGGCGGTCCTCGACGACGGCCTCGCGCCGGCCGAGGATGCGGTTGACCAGCGTCGACTTGCCGACGTTCGGGCGGCCGACCACCGCGAGCACGGGCAGCGCCTGGTTCGAGCCGTCCTCGTCGAGGTCGTCCACGTCGCCGGAGAGCAGCGCGACGTCCTCGTCCTCGAGCTCGTAGTCGTCGAGGCCGGCCCGCAGGGCCCGCTCGCGCGCGTCGTCGTCCTCCGCGTCGATCGTCACGTCGGCGCCGTCGACGGGCTCGGCGGGGACGCCCCCGAGGTCGTCGGACTCCACGGCGGACCCGTCGAGGTCCTCGGAGGTGGTCGGCTGGGCCGGCTCGCTGTCATGCATGGGCACCATTCTCCCTGACCGAGCGCCCGGCGACGAACCACGCCCCGGCGGGGCGGCCCCGCGACTGTGCAACCGACATGTCGAGTGTGCATCCGCCGGATGCACACTCGACGCGTCGGCTACCCGCTCGGTGTGCCCGGGCGGGCGACGCAGGCGGCCCCGGCGGGCGGGCACTGCGGGCGACCAGGACGCTGGGCCACGCCGGGCGCGGCGGGCGGGTCAGTCCGTCGGGAGCGCCGCGCCCGAGCGGGACGCCGCGTCGCGCACCAGCGCGGACAGCGCCGCCCGCACCGTCTCCGTGCCCACCGCGACCGCCTCGCGCCGCGACTGCCCGGCGGCCGGCGACAGGTCCAGGGGCGCCCCCAGCTCGACGTGCAGCCGCCGCCGGAGCCCCGGGATGTGGCCGACGGACTCGCCCGTGCGCCGGGTGCCGAGGATCGCGACCGGGACCACCGGCGCGCCGCCGTGCACCGCGAGCCACGCGACCCCCGCCCGCGCGGATGCCGCGTCGCCGCGCCCGCGGTTGCCCTCCGGGAACACACCGACGGCGTCGCCGCGCTGCAGCACCGCGAGGGCCGCGACCAGCGCGGCGCGCCCGCCGGACCGGTCGACCGGGATCTGCTGCGCCGCCCGCAGGATCGCGCCGAGCGGGCCGCGGAACATCTCGTGCTTGACCAGGATGTGCACGGGGCGCGGCGTGATGCCCTGCAGCAGCGGTCCGTCGACGACGCTGGTGTGGTTCGCGGCGAACACCACCGGCCCCGACGCGGGCACGTGCCCCGCGCCGACGACCCGCGCGTCCCAGACGCCGTGCGCGAGGAACGTGCCGATGCCACGCGCCCACCCGGGCACCGGCCGGGAGGCGGGCACCGCGTCCGCCGCACGGGACGCCGGGGGCGCCACGTCCGCGCCGCCGGTCACGCGTGCAGGTCCGCGGTGCGGGCCACCACGTCGAGCACCGCCTGGACGGTCTGGTCCAGGTCGAGCTCCGAGGAGTCGACCGTGACGACGCCGTCGGCGGCCACGAGGAACTGCGAGACGGTCGAGTCGTCGGCGTCCCGCCGGACCACCTGGTCCCGGGTGGCCGCGACCGCGTCGGCGTCGTCGGACCCGTGCACCTCGCGGGCGCGCCGGGCCAGCCGGGCCTCCTCGCTCGCGGTGAGCAGCAGCCGCACATCGGCGTCCGGCGCGATCACGGTCGTGATGTCGCGGCCCTCGGCCACGATGCCGCGACCGCGCGAGAACGCCGAGGACGCACCCTGCGCCGCGATCTCCGCGCGCTGCCGGCGGCCGAGCTCGGCCCGCACCTCCAGGTTCGTCGCCACGGCGCTCACCGCCGCCGAGATCGCCGTCTCGCGGATCGCCTCGCCGACGTCGTGCCCGTCGACGTGCACGCCGGGCTCGCGCGGGTCGACGCCCATGACCAGCGGCATCTCCCGGACCAGCTGCGCGACGGCGTCGGCGTCCGTCAGCGGGACCCCGCGGTGCAGCGCCCACCAGGTCGCGGCGCGGTACATCGCGCCCGTGTCCAGGTAGGCCAGGCCGAGCCGCTCGGCGACCCGCCGGGACACCGTCGACTTCCCCGAGCCGGACGGCCCGTCGATCGCCACCACCACGGGTCGCCGCACCTCGTGCGTCGTCACCGGACCAACCTCCAACCGCGGGCCGTCAGCTCCGCCTCCAGGTGCGCCGAGCGCGCGGGGTCGACCGACACCGCCGCCATGCCGACGGGCCGTCCCGCCGCGTGCTCGAGCCGCAGATCCTCCAGGTTCACGCCGGCGGCGCCGACGTCGGCGAGCAGCCGTGCGAGCTCGCCCGGCCGGTCCGGCACCAGCGCCGTCACGACCGCGTAGGTGCGCGGCGCTCCGCCGTGCTTGCCGGGGACCAGCGCCACGCCGGCGTTGCCGTCGGCGATCAGCCGCGCCACCCGGGCCAGGGCGCCGAGCTCGACGTCCTCCGGCCCGCTCGCCCGGGCGGCGCTGTCCAGCGCCCCCAGGACCTCGTCCAGGTCGTCGCGCAGCCCGGTCAGGACCGCGCGCACCGCCGCGGCGTTCGCCGCGAGGATCGACGTCCACAGCGCCGGGTCGGACGACGCGATCCGGGTGACGTCGCGCAGCCCCTGGCCCGCGAGGCCGAGCGCGTCCGGCTCGGCGCCGCGCAGCCGGGCCGCCACCAGGCTGGCGGCGACCTGCGGCACGTGCGAGACCACGGCCACCGCGGCGTCGTGCTCGGCGGCGTCCATGGTCACCGGCAGGCTGCCGAGGTCCGTCGCCAGCGCCCGCACCGCGAGCAGCGCGTCCGGCCGGGACTTCCCCGAGTCGACGACGACCCACGGCCGCCCGACGAACAGGTCCGGCACCGCCGCGGCGGGCCCCGACCGCTCCCGGCCGGCCATCGGGTGCGACCCGACGTACCGGGTCAGGTCCGCACCGGCGGCCCGCAGCTCGTTCAGCACGTAGCCCTTGACGCTCGCCACGTCCGTGACGACCGCCTCCGGGTGCGCGGCGAGCTCGGCCCGCACCACGTCCGCCGTCACGTCCGGCGGTGCGGCCACCACGACCAGCGCGGGCTCCGGGTCGCCGTCCGCCGCGGGCCGGCCGGCCCCCACGTCGCGGGCCAGGGCCAGCGCCGTGCGGGACGGGTCGTGCAGCGTCACCTCGACGCCCCGCGCGGTCAGCGCGAGGCCGACGGACGCGCCCAGCAGGCCGGTGCCGACCACGCGGACGGGGCCGCGGGTCACCACCGCGGCCGTGCCGTTCGTGCTCACATGCCCACCGACGTCATGAGCGAGCCGACCTCCGCCTTCCCGAGCACGCGGGTGCGCCCCGGGCGCAGGTCGCCGAGCTTGATCGGGCCGATCTGGGTGCGCAGCAGGCGGGTCACGGGGTGGCCCACCTCCTCCAGGAGCCGGCGCACGACGCGGTTGCGACCCTCGTGCAGCACGATCTCCACCATGCTGGCCTGCGGCGTCGCGTCGACGACGCGGAACGCGTCCACGGCCACCACGCCGTCCTCGAGCTCGACGCCCTTCTTCAGCCGCGCGCCGACCCCGGCCGGGACCCGGCCCTCGACGGTCACGAGGTAGGTCTTCGCCACGCCGTGCGAGGGGTGCGACAGCCGGTTGGCGAGCTCGCCGTCGTTCGTCAGCAGCAGCAGGCCCTCCGAGTCGGCGTCCAGCCGGCCGACGTGGAACAGCCGCTCCTCGCGGCCCTGCACGAACTGCTGGAGCGACGGCCGGCCCTCGGGGTCGTGCATGGTCGACACCACGCCCAGCGGCTTGTTCAGCGCCAGGGTGATGACGTCCTTGTCGAGCTGCAGCCGCAGGCCGTCGACGTGGATCACGGCGGTGCGCGGGTCGACGCGCACGCCGAGCTCCAGCACCACCTGGTCGTCGACCGTCACCCGGCCCGCCGCGATGAGCTCCTCGCACGCACGGCGCGAGCCCAGGCCGGCCTGCGCCAGCACCTTCTGCAGGCGCACGCCCTCGGGGTCGTGCACGTCGAGGTCCGTCGACCGCGGGCCGCGCGGCGGCGTGCGGTACGACTGCGGCGGACGGGACGGCCAGGCCGAGCCCGGGCGGCCGAGGTCCGCACCGCGCGGGGCGCCGGAGCGGGAGCCGCCGGTGCCGGACCGCGCCGCGCCCGGACGGGACGCACCCGCGACGCGACCCGACGAGGCGCCGCCGGGGCGACCCGACGCCGCGCCCGGACGACCCGCGCCGGCGCGGCCGGAGCCGGCGCCGTAGCCGCC
>NZ_SZYE01000300.1 GCF_005239125.1 Cellulomonas hominis
GGCACCTGCCGCCGGCCGGGGTGCAGCAGCAGCCCCTCGCCGAGCACGACCAGGTCGAGCAGGCCGCGGTCGGCGCGGTGCACCAGGCGGGCGAGCCGCTCGCCGTCGAAGGCGCGGGCGGCGACGACGCCGACCGCGCCGTGCGTGCCGGGGCGGGCACCGGCGGCGGTGAGGTCGACGCCGAGCAGCGGGCGGCGGTCGGTGCGGGGCGAGAAGGGCATGACGGCTCCGTTCGGGGACGGCGGCGGGCGCGGACACGCGCGGCGGCAGCAGCGACGACGGTGCCGTCAGCGACGACAGCGACAGCGCCCGCACGGGGCGGCGGCGCGGGGCAGGGCGGGTGCCGAGGGCGCCCACGGCGCCTGCACGGTCCGGCTCATGCGTTCTCCTCGTGTGCCCCCGCCCGGCGGGCGGGTCCGCGTGTTGTCCGTCGCCGGCCGGCGACGGACCTGGTCCTCACCCGGGGCACCCACCCGCGCGGGGGGTTGCCGTCCGACCAGCCGGGGCTTCGCGTCGGAGCTCATGACCACCCGGTGCCCCCGGGAGCCCGCCGTGCGGCGCACCCCGGTGGTGAACCGGTGCCCGGAACCTACGAACCGGGCCCGGGCCCGTCAACGGTGGGCGGGTCGCGTCTCGCATGCCGGAGCGATGTCACGGGACGCCGGCCCCGGGCGTTCGCACGGTCCCGGATCGTGAGAACTCCCCCGCCGCCGCGCACGGCCCGGCCGCACGAGTGCTAGACCTCCGCCCCGAGGTCACGAGTCCCAGCGCCAAGCCCCGGCTGGCTGGGCAGCAACCCCACGTCACGGCGGGGTGCTCCGGGAGATGACCTGGCCGTCGGCCGGCACGCGCCGCTCCGCCGCACGGCAACCGTGATCGACCTGCTTGCGAGGCCACCATGTCGTCCCCGTCCGTCGTCGTCGTCTCCGGGAACCCGCGCGCCGGGTCCCGCACCCTGGCCGCCGCGCGCGCCGTCGCCGAGCGCCTGGCCGCGCTCGTGCCCGGCGACCCCGGCGGCCCCGCCGCCGTCGAGGTCGTCGACCTCGCCGCGCTCGCCGGCGAGCTGCTCGCGCCGGCCCACCCCGCCGCCGACGCCGCCCTCGCGCGGCTCGCGTCGGCCGACCTCGCGGTGATCGCGACGCCCGTGTACAAGGCGTCCTACACCGGCCTGCTCAAGGCGTTCCTCGACCTGTACCGGGCGGACGGCCTCGCCGGGGTCGTCGCGGTGCCGCTGGTCGTGTCCGGCAGCCCCGCGCACGCGCTCGCCGGGGAGGTGCACCTGCGGCCCGTGCTCGTCGAGCTCGGCGCGGTGGTCCCGGCGCGGTCGCTGACCCTGACCGAGGCGCAGCTCGGCGACCTCGGCCCGGCGCTGGACGCGTGGCTGGTCCGCGCCGCCGCCCCGCTCCGCCGGGCCCTCGGCGCGGCCGCCGACGTCGCGCCGGCCGCCGACCTGGCGGGGGCGGTCCGGTGACCGCCGAGCGCACCGACCTCGGGCCCCTCGAGCGGCTGCTCGCCGAGCAGGACGAGCCGCAGCTCGGCCCGCAGGAGTTCAAGCAGGTGTTCCGCCGGCACCCCGCGGGCGTCGCCGTCGTCGCGCTGCGGCACGCGGGGCAGCCGGTCGGGTTCACCGCCACCTCGGTCATCTCGGTGTCCGCCGCCCCGCCCCTGCTCGCCTTCTCGCTCGCGTCCACCTCCTCGTCCTGGCCCGCGGTGTCCGCGGCGCCCACGGTCGCCGTGAGCTTCCTCGCCGACCACCAGGACGACGTGTCCGCCCGGTTCGCCACCAGCGGGCTGGACCGGTTCGCCGCCGGCGGCTGGACGTCGCTGCCCACCGGCGAGCCCGTCATCGACGGCGCGGTGTCCTGGGTGCGCGCGCGGGTCGTGCAGCGCACGCCGGTCGGCGACTCGTACCTGGTGTCGCTGCGGGCGCTGTCCGCGGGCGTGCCGGCGGGCGCCGCCGAGCCCTCGCCGCTGGTCTACCACGACCGCACCTACCACCGGATCGGCGCGCACACCGCGCTCTGACGGCGCGAGCGCCACCCCCGGCGCGCGCCCCCCCGACCCGCCGCACCCCGACCGACCGGAGACCACCGTGACCCTGCCCCCGCCGCTCCTCGCCGGCCTCGACGTCGACGGCGCCGGCGCGCACCCGGGCGCCGGCGCGCTGTCCGGGCTCGCGCCCGCCGAGCTCGTGTCCGGCGCCCGCCTGGCCCGCACGGTCCGGCACGCCGAGCACGCCGGCCTCACGTTCGCGACCTTCGCCGACGCCGTGCTGCCCGCCGTCGCCGGCTCCCCCGCCTCGGCACGGCTCGACGCCGTCACCCGGGCCGCGTTCGTCGCCCGCACCACCCGCGCGATCGGCCTGGTGCCCGAGGTGCCCACGACCTACCCCGAGCCGTTCCACGTCGCCACGCAGCTCGCCTCGCTCGACCTCGCCAGCACCGGCCGCGCCGGCTGGCTGGCCGCGGTGACCCCGGGCGACGCGGCACCCGCCGCGTACGGGCGGGCGCCGGTCGCCGACCTGGACCGCGAGGCACGGGACGTGGTGCAGGTCGTCCGGGCCCTGTGGGACTCGTGGGAGGACGACGCGGTGATCCGCGACGTCGCCACCGGCCGGTACGTCGACCGCGACCGGATCCACCGGGTCGACTTCGTGGGCTCGTCGTTCTCGGTCGTCGGTCCGCTGATCACCCCGCGGCCGCCGC
>NZ_SZYE01000301.1 GCF_005239125.1 Cellulomonas hominis
CGCCCGCCGCGCCCGCCGCCGCCCCGGCGGCCCTGCAGGTCGGCACCGTCCAGCACCGGGTCGCCGCGGCCGCCGCGACGCCCGCCCCGCTCTCGGACCAGCTCGCCGCGAAGATCGGCGAGCAGCTGCCCGCCCTGCGCTCCGCGGGCACCGGGCAGCACGTGCTGACCCTGCACGTCGACCCGGAGCACTTCGGCCCGGTCAAGGTCGTCGCGCACATCTCCGCGGACGCGGTGCGCGTCGAGCTCGTCGGCGCCACCGACGCGGCGCGCGACGCGCTCAAGCAGTCGCTGCCCGACCTGCGCCGCGACCTCGCCGCCACCGGGCTGTCCTCGGACGTCCGCCTGGGCGCCGACGGCGCGGGCACCGGGGCGGGCGACCGCGCCGGTGCCGACGCCGCGGGCCGCCGCGAGGGCGGCCGCCCGGACGGCACCCGCCCCGGCTCCGGCGCCGCCCCGGGTGCCGCCGCACCCGCCCCCACCCGTCCGTCGGCCCACGCCGGCGGCCTCGACCTGCTCGTCTGACCGGAGGGATCCCCGTGACCGCCATCCCCGTCTCGTACATCGGTGGCTCGACCGCCGACGCGACCGCGGCGACCACCAGCACCCCGAGCAAGACGCTCGACAAGGACACGTTCCTCAAGCTCCTGGTGGCGCAGCTGTCCAACCAGGACCCGAGCAGCCCGATGGACACCAGCGACATGATGGCGCAGACCACGCAGCTGTCGATGATGGAGTCCCTCTCGGAGATCCAGGCGTCGTCCCGCGAGCAGTTCGGGCTCCAGATGCGGATGGCCGCCGCCGACCTCGTCGGCCAGCAGGTCACCTGGAAGGACGCGGACGGCAAGACCCAGTCCGGCGTCGTCTCCGGCGTCGACTACTCCGCCAGCATCCCGACCCTGACCGTCGGGAAGACCCAGCTCCCGCTCGACTCCGTCGCGAGCGTCACCCCGGCCGGCAGCACCCCGCCCGCCGCGGACGACGACGCGAAGCCCGCCACCGACTCCACGACCACCGCCTGACCGCGGTCCGGCCCACCCCACCCGAAGGGAACCACCATGCTCCGCTCCCTCTTCTCCGGCATCAGCGGTCTGCGCAGCCACCAGACGATGCTCGACGTCACCGGCAACAACATCGCCAACGTCAACACCACCGGCTTCAAGGCCTCCCAGATCCAGTTCCAGGACACCCTGAGCCAGATGCTCAACGCGGCCTCGGGCGCGCAGGACGGCGTCGGCGGCCAGAACCCGGCCCAGGTCGGCCTCGGCGTGCAGGTCGCCGGCATCACCACCAACTTCACGCAGGGCGCCGCGCAGCTCACCGGCCGCAGCACCGACATGATGATCTCCGGCGACGGCTTCTTCGTCGTCCGCCAGGGCACGCAGCAGTACTACACGCGCGCCGGGTCGTTCGACTTCGACTCGAGCGGCCAGATGGTGCTGCCGGGCGACGGCGCGATCGTCCAGGGCTGGGCCGCCGACGCCACCGGCGCGATCGACACGTCCGGCCAGGTCGGCGACATCAAGGTCGGCGTCGGCACGGTCATGCCGGCCAAGGCGACCACCACCACGCCGTTCTCCGGCAACCTGCAGGCCGACGCCGAGGTGGGCAAGACCAAGACCGTGTCCGTCAAGGCGTACGACGCGCTCGGCAACGCCCGCGAGGTCGAGCTCGAGTTCGTCAAGGGCGCCACCGGCTGGGCCATGACCGCGACCGACGGCACCGCCACCTACCCGGCGACCGGCTCCGTCGCGCTCACCTTCGACGCCGCCGGCAAGCCGACGTTCGCCGACACCACGTTCGCGCTCGGCGGCGTGACCGTCGACCTCACCGGCGTCACCGGCATGGCCGGCGTCGACACCGTCGCCGCCGACAAGCAGGACGGCTACGCCGCGGGCATCCTCGAGTCGTTCACGCTCGGCTCGGACGGCACCATCACCGGCTCGTTCAGCAACGGCCTGAAGCAGGCGCTCGGCAAGATCGCCATGGCGTCGTTCACCAACCCCTCCGGCCTGTCGAAGGCGGGCGGCTCGCTGTTCACCACCACGGTGAACTCCGGCGACCCGCAGATCGGCTCCGCCGGCACCGGCGGCCGCGGCACCATGTCCTCCGGCTCGCTGGAGATGAGCAACGTGGACCTGTCCACGGAGTTCACGCAGCTGATCATCGCGCAGCGCGGCTTCCAGGCGAACTCCCGCGTGATCACCACCTCCGACGAGGTGCTGCAGGAGCTCGTGAACCTCAAGCGCTGACGCGCACCTCCCGCTCGCGCCCCGTCGGTCCTCGCGACCGGCGGGGCGCGAGCGTGTCGGGGGTGGTCCGCCGACGACACCCGCTGGGCGAGGCGGCGCCGACTCCTCCACAGGACGGACCGTGTGTCTGGTCCCCAGGGCAGGCGCTCCGTCCGAGGTCGTGTCGGAGGTCGCCGGTAGCGTTCTTGCATGGCTGACCTGCAGGAACACCCCGACGGCGACACCCTCGCCGGCCTGGTGCTGCCGGTCTACGGGCCCGACGGTGTCTGCCTGACCGACTACGGGCCGGACCCCGTGGTGGCGTTCGGCGGGGCGCCGCGCACCGGTGAGCAGCGGCAGATCGAGGCCATCG
>NZ_SZYE01000302.1 GCF_005239125.1 Cellulomonas hominis
GCCGAGCTCCCGCGACCGGTCGTGCGCCGCGCGGGCCGCCGCGACCACGCCGGCCCGGACCCCGTGCGCGTCGAGCTGCGCGACGCCGGCCACGGTCGTCCCGCCGGGCGAGGACACCCGCTCGCGCAGCACCACCGGGTGGTCGCCGGTCTGCGCCGCCAGGGCGGCCGAGCCCTCGACGGTCGCGACGGCCAGCCGGGTCGCGAGGTCCCGCGTGAGCCCGAGCAGCACGCCGGCCTCCGCCATCGCGTCGATCAGGTAGAACGCGTACGCCGGGCCGGAGCCGGAGATCGCGGTGACCGCGTCCAGGTCCTTCTCCGCCACGCGCACGACGAGCCCGGTCGCGGCGAGCGCCCGCTCGGCGAGGTCGAGGTGCTCGTCCGTCGCGTGCGTGCCCGGGGCGATCGCGCTCGCGCCCTTGCCGACCAGCGCCGGGGTGTTGGGCATGACCCGGACCACCGGCGTGCCCGCGGGCAGCGCGGCCTCGTAGACGGCGACCGGGATGCCGGCGGCGACGGAGACGACGAGCGTCCCGGGCCGGAGCGCCGGGGCGATCTCGGCCAGCACCTCCGGCACGACCTGCGGCTTGACCGCGATCAGCACCAGACCGGCGCCCTTGACCGCCTTGGCGTTCGGGTCGGCGGCGCGGACGCCGTACCGGCCGGACAGCTCCATCGCGCGGGCGGCGCTGCGCTCGGTGACGTCCACGTCGTCGGCCGTCCAGCCGGCCGCGAGCAGGGCCGTGACCAGGGCCTCGCCCATGACGCCGCCGCCGAGGACCGCCGTGTGCGGTCGTGCCGTGGTCTGCGTCATCGGGTGTCCTCCGGTGGTGGTCGTGCGGGTGGGGCTGGCGGCGAGCCTAGTCCCGGTGGCGGTCAGGCCGGCCGCGGCGCGTACATGATCACCGCGACCCCGGCCAGGCAGAGCAGGGCGCCGAGCACGTCCCACCGGTCGGGCCGGAAGCCGTCGGCGACCACGCCCCAGAGCAGCGAACCGGCGACGAACACCCCGCCGTACGCGGCGAGGATCCGCCCGAAGCTCGCGTCCGGCTGCAGGGTCGCGACGAACCCGTACAGCCCGAGCGCGATCACCCCCGCGCCGATCCACACCCAGCCGCGGTGCTCGCGCACGCCCTGCCAGACCAGCCAGGCGCCACCGATCTCCAGGAGCGCGGCGAGCGCGAACAGCACCACCGAGCGCAGCGGCATGCTGACCCCTCCCCCGCCGGGCCGCGGTCGGGCGCCGGCGGGTCCAGGGTGGCAGAGCGGCTCCGAGGGCGGCGTCAGGCCGGGAGCAGGAGCCCGTCCGCGACCAGGCCCCGGACCTCGGGCAGCACGTCGGCCGCGACCGCCTCGGCACCGACGCCCAGCAGCGCGCCCAGGGCCCCGACGATCTGCCCGACCGTGAGCTCGCCGTCGCACGCGCCCACCAGCCCCGCGAGCGCCGTGCCGGCCTGCACGGTGCGCCCGAACCCGCCGCCCTGCCGGAGCAGCACGATCTGCGGGTCCGCGTCGCCGGGGCGCAGGTACCGCTCCTCGGTCACGTCGCCCGGCACGAGGAGCCGCTCGGCCGCGAGCGCCGCGTCGTCCCGGCGGCGCAGCCAGTCGTGCGCGGCGAGCGACGCCCCGATGGCCGGGCCGAGCGGCTGGCGCACGGTGCCGGTGACCTCCTCGAGCCGCCGCAGCCGCGGCGCGCCGTCGAGGTCGGCCGCCGGCCGGCGCAGTACGACGATCCCGAACCCGATGCCCTCGACGTCCCGGGAGGCGAAGTCGGCGAGCCAGGCGGCGTACCGGGCGCGCCAGGCGGCGGGGTCGCGGTCGGGGGTGGTGCCGCCGTCGCGGATCCAGGTCTCGGCGTACTGGGCAGGGTCCTGGAGCTCGCGCTGCACCACCCAGCCGTCGAGCCCGGACGCGTCGAGCCAGGCGCCGACGCGCTCGTCCCAGGACTCGCCGCGGCGCACCTCCCAGTTGCCGAGCAGCTGGGCCACGCCGCCGGGCGCCAGGACGTCGCCGACCGAGGTGATCAGGTCGGAGACGATCGCGTCGCCGGTGCGGCCGCCGTCCCGGTACTCGTAGGTCGGCACGTCGGCGGCGGCGCGCGGGGTGATGACGAACGGCGGGTTGCTCACCACCAGGTCGAACCGCTCCCCCGCGACCGGCTCCAGCATCGACCCGAGGCGCAGCTCCAGCGCCCCGGGCGCCACCCCGGCGAGCGCCGCGTTGAACCGCGCGAACCCGAGGGCCCGGGCCGAGATGTCCGTGCCGACGACGACGTCGCTGTGCCGGGCGGCGTGCAGCGCCTGGATGCCGCAGCCGGTGCCGAGGTCGAGCGTGCGCGCGCTGGGCTCGCGGACCGTCACCTGCGCGAGGGTCGTGGACGCGCCGCCGACGCCCAGCACGTGGTCCGTGCGCAGCGCGCCGCCGGTCGCGAGCTCGCCGAGGTCCGAGGCCACCCACCAGTCGACGGGCCCGGCCGCGTCCTCGGCCTCGTACGGGCGCAGGTCGACCCGCGCGCGCACCGCGTCGTCCGCGCCGGCGCCGGCCGCGGCGACGAGCCCCAGCCGCTCCGCCCCCGGCACGCCGAGCGTCGGCAGCGCGCGGGCC
>NZ_SZYE01000303.1 GCF_005239125.1 Cellulomonas hominis
CTCGGCGGCCGACGGCGCACCCCCGCGCGTCGCGGGGGCGGGACCCGAGGCGGGGCCCGACCCGGGCCGGCCCGCGGCGCCACCGCCGCCTGCCGAGAGCACGGGCTCGACCTTGACGCTGAAGCCCAGCGTCTCGCGCACCGCCTGCTGGACGAGGTCGGCGTGCGCGCCGGCCCGGAACGCCGACGCCAGACCGGGCGCCCCGAAGCCGAGCTTGAGGGTGGTGGCGTCGAGCTCGACGACCTGCGCGTTCTGGCTGATCAGCACCCAGGTGGTCTTCTTGAGCCGGCCGAGCGTCTCCAGGACCTCGGGCCAGCGGCGGCGCAGCATCTCCGTGTCGCCGCCGCCGGGTGCACCGGCCGGACGCTCGACGGGCGCGACCGGCTCGGCCGTCGGGACGTCGTGCGGCATGGGCGCGTCGGCGGCCGGTGCGGCGGGCGGCACCGCACGCGCCGGTTCCCCGGCAGGACCGCGCTCGTCGGCGACACCGCGCTCGTCGGCAGCGTCGCGCTCATCCGCACCACCACGCTCGTCGGCGACACCACGCTCGTCGGCAGCACCGCGCTCACCGGCAGCGCCACGCTCGTCGGCAGCGCCGCGCTGGTCGCCAGCACCACGCTCATCGGCGGCACCCCGATCATCGGCGGCACCGCGGTCGTCGGTCGCCGTGGATCCGGCAGCCGCGGCACCGACGGCCCGCGGCTCGCCGGGGCCGCCGTCCCGGCCACCCGCGTCGACGGAGGGCGCAGGTGTGTCGGCGGGCACCGCATCGGCGGCCGCGCGGAGCGCCTCGCCCGCCTCGCGCACCTCGGGCGCGGGGCTCGGCGGCGGGGTCACCACGGCGACCCGCTCGACGGGCGCCGCGGGCGCGAACGCCGGGGCGGTCGACGCCCCTCCGGCGGCGGTTCCCGCGGTGGCCGGCCCGGACGCGACGCGCACGCCCTCGCGCTCGAGCCGGTCGACCCGGGCCCCGAGCCCGGCGGCGGAGTCGTCCAACGCCGGCAGCAGCAGCCGGGCCATGAGCAGCTCGAGGTGCAGCCGGGGCGACGTGGCGCCGGTCATCTCGGACAGCGCGGCGTTGACGAGGTCGGCCGAACGGGACAGCTCGGCCGCCCCGAGGTACGTGGCCTGCTGCTGCATCCGCGTCATCTGGTCGCCCGGGACGTCACGGAGCACGGCGGCGGCCGCGTCGCCGGAGGCCGCGAGCACGATGAGGTCCCGCAGCCGCTCGAGGAGGTCCTCCACGAACCGCCGGGGCTCGTGCCCGGTGGAGATCACGCGCTCGACCACCCGGAACGCGCTGGCGCCGTCACGGGCCGAGATCGCGTCGACCAGGTCGTCCAGCAGCGAGGCGTGGGTGTACCCGAGCAGCGCGACCGCGTCCTCGTACCCGAGCCCCTCGGGCCCCGAGCCGGCGATGAGCTGGTCGAGGACGGACAGCGAGTCGCGGACGGACCCGCCGCCCGCACGCACGACGAGCGGCAGCACGCCGGAGCCGACGCGCACGCCCTCGGCGGTGCAGAGCTGGTCCAGGTAGCCGACCATCACGTCCGGCGGGACGAGCCGGAACGGGTAGTGGTGGGTGCGGGACCGGATGGTGCCGATGACCTTGTCGGGCTCCGTCGTCGCGAAGATGAACTTCACGTGCTCCGGCGGCTCCTCGACGATCTTGAGCAGCGCGTTGAAGCCCTGCGGCGAGACCATGTGCGCCTCGTCGAGGATGAACACCTTGTACCGGTCGCGCGCGGGCGCGAACGTGGCGCGCTCGCGCAGGTCGCGGGCGTCGTCGACGCCGCCGTGGCTGGCCGCGTCGATCTCCACCACGTCGAGGCTGCCGGGGCCGCCGCGGGCGAGCTCGACGCAGGACTCGCAGACGCCGCAGGGGGTGTCGGTCGGCCCCTGGGCGCAGTTCAGGCAGCGGGCGAGGATGCGGGCCGAGGTCGTCTTGCCGCAGCCGCGGGGGCCGGAGAACAGGTAGGCGTGGTTCGTCTGCCCCGAGCGCAGCGCCTGCCTCAGCGGCGCGGTGACGTGGTCCTGGCCGACGACCTCCGCGAAGGTCTCGGGCCGGTAGCGGCGGTACAGGGCTGTCGTCACCCCAGAACTCTAGAGGGGACGGCCGACATCCCGGGACCCCGCCCGGGGCCACCCGGGGCGGGCCGCGCCGGGCGCCCGGGCGGGCCCGTCGGCCGCCGTGGGCGGCCGCGGCGCGCCTCCGCCCGGACACCGCGTCTCACATGTCGGACGCGGTGTTCCATTGAGCGAGACGACCGGTTAGGTTCGCCGCCATCGCGGACCGCTCCAGGTCCGCCGCAGACGCCCGAGGAGGAGGCAGCACGATGCGCGAGCACGCCACGACCACCTGCCGCCCCTCGATGTGCGCCGCCGCGCGGGCCGTCGCCTGTCGCTGTACCGCCGCGGCCTGACCGCGAGCGGACCGGCGACCGCCGTCGCCACCGGCCCGACCGGGCCGGTCGCGCGTCCGACCGCGTGGCGTGGCTCGCCAGCAGGCGCTTCTCGTCGCGGTTCACCACGACCAGCAGCGCGATCGTGGCCACGCAGCAGCCGATCAGGAACATGAAGGTCACGTCCCACC
>NZ_SZYE01000304.1 GCF_005239125.1 Cellulomonas hominis
ACCCCGCCCTCCGGCGAGCGGGCCGCGTGGCACGACGCCCTCGGGGCGGCATCGGGTCCGGTGCCGACGGAGCCGCCGACCGAACCGCCGACCCGGACGGGCCGGCACGCCGTCGTCCCCGGCGCCCCGGTGCACCCGGACGCCGCGCCGTCGCCCTCCGCACCGGAGGGGACTTCCCCCGGGTCGGTGGGGCTCCCGCCCGCGCCGGAGGGGACCGCTCCCGGGTCGGTGGGGCTCCCGCCCGCGCCGCCGCCGGCGTCCTCGGCGCTCCCCGTCCCGCCGCCCCCGTCCCCGCACGCAGCGGTGCAGCGGTCCGCACCGCCGGCAGCCCCGCTGCCGCCCGCACCGTTCCCCGCGGCGGCACCCGTCCCCGCGCCCGGGGCCGGTGCCGGCTGGGCCGTCCGCCTCCCGGACGGCACGGTCGCGGACCTCGACGCCCCGCTGCTCATCGGCCGGAACCCCGATCCGCAGGACGGCGTCCGGGTGGTCGCGGTCGCGGACCCGGGCCGCTCCGTGTCGAAGACGCACCTGATGCTGGGCGCCGACGAGCACGGCCCGTGGGTCGTCGACCGCGGCTCGACCAACGGCACCCTGGTGACGCTCGCCGACGGGCAGCGGATCGTGTGCCTGCCGGACCGGCGGGTCCGGCTCGCGGACGGCTCGCTGGTGGCGTTCGGCGACCTGGCGCTCGCCGTGGGGCTGCGCGGGTAGGCGTCCTCGGGGGACCGGGCGGTCCGCCGCCTAGAACGGCGGGGGCGCGTCGTGCGACTCGGCGGTGGCGTCGTGCTTTCGGCCGGTGCCGGGGCGCACGAGGTACCGGTGGCCGGTGGGGGTGATCCACTCGAACAGCCCGGGTTGGATCTGGCGCAGCCGGAAGCCGCCGTCGGTCTTCAGGCGGTGGTGGCGGTGGCAGAGCGGTCCGAGGTTGTCGGCGTCGGTTCTGCCGAGGGGTTGATCGGGTGGGTCCCCGGGCTGCGGGTGGTACTCGATGGTGTGGTCGAGGTCGGTGCTGCGGGCCGGGACGGTACAGCCGGGTGCGGCGCAGGTTCTGTCGCGGGTGCGGACGAACTCGGCCAGCCCGGCGGGTGGTCGGTAGCGCTGGCGTCCCACGTCCAGGACCTGGTGGGTGACGGGGTCGGTGACGATGCGCCGCCAGACCCCGCCGTCGGCCAGTGCCCGGGCGCGCACGGCGTCGATGGGGCCGTACCCGTCGAGGTCGGCGGGGGCGTCGTCCAGGCCCAGGAGGGTGGAGGCGGCGATGGTGAGGCGGACCTCGGCGCCGGGGCGCCCGGTGCAGCGGGTGCAGCCGCGGCGCGGGGCGGCGGTCGCGAGGTCGGACGCGGGCACGCTCGGGACCGGCACGGTCGGCGTGGCCCCGATGGGTGCGGCGCCGGGTGTGGGCGTGGCCTCGATGGGTGCGGCGCGGGGTGTGGGCGTGGCCTCGATGGGTGCAGCGCGGGATGTCGGCGTGGCCTCGATGGGTGCGCCGCCGGGCGGAGCCGCCGACGGCGCGGGGCCGGGTGCGGGCTGGGTCGGCGTGGCGCGGTGCGGTTCCGTGCTCGCCTCGGGTGGGCTCACCGGGACGAGCGTGGCGGTCGGGATGGGCTCGGCCGGTCGGGCCGGCGCACCGCGGGTGGTGTCCGGGTACCGCCTCGACGCCCGCCGTCGGGTGGGTACCGGTGGGGGTGGGTCGAGGTGGACCTCGAACGCGGGACCGTCGGACTCGGGGACGTCGCCGACGACCAGGTCCCGCAGCCCGTCGGCGCGGAGCTGGTCCAGGGTGCGGGGGTCGCCGAGGGCCTTGGCGGTGCGGGCGGCGTGGTGCAGCACCCCGTCGAGGCGGGTGGCGTCCTCGGCGGCCAGCACCACCCACATCGCGGCCATCCCGTGCGGGCGTCGCCGGGGTCGGGTCACGCGGCGGGTGCACCGGGCCCGGGTGTGCCGCCCGGCCTCGCCGTCGGGGTCGGCGAGGCGGACCTCGCGGGCCACGCGCTGCTCGAGCTGCCTGCGGGAGCACTGGTGGGCGTCGGGTAGCACCGTGTCCTCCACGGCGTGCGCCGCCTGGTACGGCAGGTCGGTCAGCCCGGCGGCCAGGACCTCGGCCTTGCCGGCGTCGATGTGGCCGGTCTCCAGCGCCTCGCGGGTCGCGGCGAGCACGCTGCCCAGGACCAGTGCCCGGTGCACCGCCTTGTTCGCGGTCATCCTCGACCACCCCAGCCGCATCGCGAGCTCGTCGCCCGCGACGCACCCCTGCGTGGGTGGGGCGCCGGCCATGGGTGACCACTGCGGGAGCATCTCGGGGCGGGTCGCCAGCTCGGCGACGGCGTCCAGCATCGCGGCGTGCTGGTGGGCCTCCATCCGCGCCCTCGCCGCCACCACCTCCACCAGGATCGCCGGGGCCAGCACCGTCAGGTCCAGACCGCGCAACCACGCGTCCAGCACGGGCCCGGGAGGGCACGCGGCGATCGCCTCGACCTGCCGCTGCTCACCCGTCCGCG
>NZ_SZYE01000305.1 GCF_005239125.1 Cellulomonas hominis
GGCGAGCGCGGCCACGGCGAGCGCGCCGAGCACCGCCGCGGCGACCGCCAGCACCGCCGGGGCGGCCCCGACGGCGACCGCCGCCGCCGCCCACACCGCGAGCGCCGCCGGGACCAGCCGGACGTCGACCGCCTCGTCCGCGCTCACACCCGCACCAGGTCGCGGATCTGGCCGAGCACCGCGGGGCCGATGCCCGACACGTCGAGCAGGGCGTCCACGCTCGCGAACGGCCCGTTCGCCTCGCGCCAGGCCACGATCCGCTCGGCGAGCACCGGCCCGATACCCGGCAGCGTCTGGAGCTCGGCACCGCCGGCCGTGTTGACGTCGACGGCGCCACCTGCGGCGCCCGCCGGGCCACCACCGCCGGCACCGGCACCCCCGCCCGCCTCGTCCACGACCACCGGCTCCTCACCGGGCGCGGGGACCCGGATCTGCGCGCCGTCCTGGACGACGGCCGCCAGATTGAGCGCGGTGAGGTCCGCCCCGGGCAGCGCACCACCGGCCGCGGCGACGGCGTCCGCCACCCGCGAGCCCGCGGGCATGGGGACCACGCCCGGCGACGCGACCTCCCCGACGACGTGCACCCACACGGTCGCCTCCTCCGCGGGCGTCGGGCCGGGCTCCGCGTCCCCCTGTGCTGCAGCAGGGGCGGTCACCGCCGGCTCCTCGACCGCGACCGGCTCCCCCGTCGGCTGCCCTGCCGACCGCAGGGCCACCGCCCCACCCACCAGCAGCAACGCGCCGAGCGCGATCCCGGCGGTCCGCGGCGCCACCCGCCACCGCACGAGACCGTCGAGCCGGAGCCGCTCGTCGCCGACCGCACCGTCCGGCTCGTCGAGGTCCACCCCGCCTCCGGCACCGACCCCACCGGCCGGTTCGGCGTGCGACACACCGTCCCTGCCTCCGAGGGCACCTCCGGCGTCCGTCGGCTCGGGGCGCGCACCGCCGGTGTCCGTGGGCTCGGGGCGCGCACCGGCGGCACCGGCCGACTCGGCCTCGCGGTCACCCGCGCCGACTGCCCGGTCCACGCTGTCGCCCGCGCGCCCTGCCTCCACCCCGGACGCCCTCCGCGCCGCCGCGCGCAGCCGCGAGGCGCCCGCCCCCGCCGGCGTCGCGGCGTCGTGGCGCGGGTCGGGTGGCGGACCGCCGTCGTACCAGGTCATGCGGCGACGTTAGGCGGACCCCCCGACCGCGCCCCCGGGGTCTGCGCCCGCGCTGGGGACGACGCACGGACCGCGGCCCTGTGGACGGCTCGGCGCCCGCTCAGCAGGCCCCCACCCCCGCGGACGCCCACCGCGCCACGCGCCGCGACCCCCTCCCGGGCAGCCCTCGCGCGCGATCGCGGGGCGTCAGCGGTCGGTGACCGTGACGGCCAGCGCCCCGACGCCCAGGTGCCCGCCGAGCACGGCACCCACCTCGCGCACCAGCACCTCGTCGAGGCCGAGCGCGTCCCGGAGGCGGTCGGCCACCTCCTGGGCCACCTCGGGTCGGCCGAGGTGCTGCACCCCGACCCGCACGCCCGCGCCGGCAGCACCGGCCGCCGCACCGGAGCTCGCACCAGCACCACCCGCACCACCGGCGCCCGCGCCCCCGGCTCCCGGCAGCCGCCGGCCCACCTCGGCCACGGCGAGCGCGTGCAGCCGGTCCCGCGCGGCCCGGCGGGTCCGCACCCGCTCGGCGACCTCGATCCGCCCGTCGCGCAGCACCAGCACCGGCCGGAGCCCGAGGACCGTCCCGAACGCGGCCGCGGCGGCGGACAGCCGCCCGCCCCGGCGCAGGTGGTCCAGCGAGTCCACGACGAACCACGCCGCGGTCGAGCGTCCGACCTGCTCGGCGGCCGCTGCCACGGAGGCGCCGTCGGCCGGCCCCCAGACGGTGCCCCGCGCCGCCTCCGCGGCGGCGAGGGCGGCGAAGCCGAGCCCGAGCCCGGCGCTCCGCGAGTCGACGACGTGCACGGGCAGCGGTGCGAGCTGCGCGGCCAGGCCCGCGGCGCGCACGGTGCCGGAGAGCTCGCCGGACAGGTGCACGGACACCACCTCGGCGGCCCCGCGGGCGGCGGCGGCCTCGTAGGCGGCGGCGAACGCGGCGGGCGGCGGCTGGGACGTCGTGACGCGGCGCCCGGAGGCGAGCGCGGCGACGAGCCCGGCGGGGGTCAGGTCGACGCCGTCGCGGAACCGCTCGCCGTCGGCCGCCACGTCGAGCGGGACGACGTCGATCCCCCACTCGGCGGCGTCGGCCGCCGTCAGGCAGGACGTCGAGTCGGTGACGACGACCACCCGGGGCGGAGCGGGCGGCGCGGGATCGGGGTCGACGACCGCCCGCGGACCGCGCCGGAGCCGGCGTGCGACGCGCTCGGCCCACGCGGGCGGCGGCACGGCGATCCGCAGCCCGGACCCCGGGGCGCGCGCCCCGCGG
>NZ_SZYE01000306.1 GCF_005239125.1 Cellulomonas hominis
TCCGCGGCCGCGAGCGCCGCCGTGCGCGCCGCGTCGTCCCCCGTGCGACGCCACGCGGTGACGCAGGACAGCGTGTACAGGAAGCCGAGGTCGTGGGTGCGGCGCCGGCCGGCGCGCGCGACGCGGAGCAGCACCGCCCGGTCCGCCGCCGCCAGCCCCAGGGCGTCCGCGAGCGCCTGCACCGTCCGGTGCTGCGGGCCGCGGCTGACCCCGCGCTCGATGTCGCCGATCCCGCGGTCGCTCACCCCGGACGCCGCCGCCAGGTCCTCGATCGTCAGGTCCGCCTCCTGGCGGTGCCGACGCAGGAGCGCTCCCAGGTCGTCGCCGTCCTGCATCGCCTCGCCCGCTCTCGCCGCGCCGGCCGAGCTCCCCCGAGTTCTGCCGGACTTCTTCCTGGTGCCGCGCGGCGCTGCGCGGTCCCATGGTCCACGGGGCCGGACGCCCCGGGCAAGTGTCCCGGGTCCGGTCGGTCCGAGCCCCGTCCGCCAAGGAGGAACCATGCCCTACGTCAGCACGCCCGACGGCGCCGAGATCTTCTACCAGGACTACGGCCAGGGGAAGCCGGTCCTGCTCAGCCACGGCTGGCCGCTGAGCTCCGAGGCCTGGGCCTACGAGCTCAAGGTGCTCGCCGACAACGGCTACCGCGCCATCGCGCACGACCGTCGCGGCCACGGCCGCTCGTCGCGCACCAGCGGCGGCAACGACATGGACACCTACGCCCGCGACCTCGCGTCGCTGGTCGAGCAGCTCGACCTCACCGACCTCACCGTGGTCGGCCACTCCACGGGTGGCGGCGAGGTCGTCCGGTACGCCGCGCAGCACGGCAAGGGCCGCGTGACGAAGGTGATCACCGTGGGCGCCGTCCCGCCCGTGATGGTGCAGTCCGAGTCGAACCCCGAGGGCACCCCGATCGAGGTGTTCGACGGCATCCGCGAGGGCGTGCTCCGCGACCGCTCGCAGTTCTACCAGGACCTGTCGGAGACCTTCTTCGGCGCCAACCGCGAGGGCTCGACCATCAGCCAGGGCCTGCGCGACGACTTCTGGCGGCAGAGCATGCTCGCCGAGCTCCAGGCCGCCTACGACTGCGTCGCGGTGTTCTCGGAGACCGACTTCACCGAGGACCTGAAGGCGCTCGAGGTGCCGATCCTGATCGCGCACGGCGACGACGACCAGATCGTCCCGATCGCGGCCGCCGCCTACAAGTCGATCGACCTGGTCCGGCTCGGCACGCTCAAGGTCTACCCGGGCGCCCCGCACGGCTTCTCGGGCACCTACCAGGAGGCCCTGATCGAGGACGTCCTGGCGTTCATCGCCGACTGACCGGTGCCCCGGCGCCGGCTGCCCGGGACCCGGCGGACACCTCCGTCCGACCCGGGTCCTGGGCACCCGGCGCCTCCGCGGGGGGCCGGCAGCGCAGCAGCTCGAGCGGCCGGCCGGGCCGCGGCTCGAGGCGCAGCGGGCCCGCCGACCACGGGACCAGCACGGTGGAGCCGCGGCGCAGCGGCGTGCGCGCACCGTCGCGGCCCACGAGCGCGCCCGCGCCCGCGACGACCACCGCGACCGCGAACCCCGCCTCCCACTCCCCCGCCCCGCGCCACCGCTCGACCCGGAAGAACGGCGCCGCGCCCGGGAGCAGGTCACCCACGTCGCCGGCCCGGGCGCCGCGCAGCGCCTCGACCTCGGACGCCCGCCACCCCCGGCGGTCGACGGCCGCGAGCGCCGTGCCGAACCCGAGCCCGAGGTGCCCGGCCACCGCGCCGTCGATCGCGAACCCCGCCCACTCGACCAGGATCGACAGGTCCGTGGGCTCCTGGAGCTCGACGACGAACGCCCCGGCGCCGATCGCGTGCGGCAGCCCTGCCGGGACCAGCACGGCGTCCCCCGGCGCCAGGTGCAGCACGTGCATGGCGTCGAGCACCGCCGCGGTGTCCTGCTCGTCGACCCAGCGGCGCAGCTCGTCCGCACCGACGTCTCTCCGGAACCCCAGGTGCACCGGGGCGGCGGTCAGGGCGACCCACGCCTCCGTCTTGCCGTGCGCGAGCCCCAGGTGCCGCGCGGCGAACGGGACGTCCGGGTGCGCGTGCACCGGCAGCCGCTCGCCCGCGTCCAGCAGCTTGACCAGCAGCCCGACGTCCGACCCGTGCGCGGCCGCGCGGTCCGGGCCGAGCCACGCCACGGGGTCGGCCGCCACCGCGTCGGCGAGCGTCCCGCCCCCGGGCAGCCGCGTCAGGCCGAGCGCGTCCTCGCCGAACAGCGTCGTCGCCGAGCCGACCCAGTCCTCGGGCACGTGGTCGCCGGCGGCGGGCGCGCCGTCCGGGCCGCGGAACTCCGCGATCCGCGCGCCGCCCGCGTAGAACCGGTCGGCGGGCTGGTTCGCGGCCAGCACGACGGGGCCGGGCGGTGCCCCGTGC
>NZ_SZYE01000307.1 GCF_005239125.1 Cellulomonas hominis
GCCGCCGCCGGTCCCCGGGACCGCGGCGCCCGATCCGGCCGGGTCCGCCCCGGGCGCCGTGGCCCCCGGCGTCGTCGCACCGGGCGTCGTCGCGCCCGGCGTCGTCCCGCCCTCAGCCGCCGCCACCCGCAGCGTCACCGCGTCGGTCGCCACGGCGGCCGCGGCGTTCTCGACCACCAGCCGGATCATCAGCCCGTCGTCGCCCACGACCGGCGTGTAGCTGACGGTGTGCCGCACCGTCCCGGAGGTCGGGGCGGCCGCGACCCGGAGCGCGAGGGCGCGCGGTGCGGCGACGCCCGCCTGGGACACCCCGGCCCCGTCGGGCAGGTCGCCCCAGGTCCTGCCGCCGTCGCGCGACGACTGCCAGGTGGCGGTCCCCGCATCCGCGTCGACCACCCAGGACAGCGTGACCGGCCGACCGGCGACGACGGCGAGGACCCCGTCGGCGCCCACGCCGCCGGGCTCGGACACCACCTCCGGGGCCGTCACGACGGTGATGAGCGCCGGGGCGCTGGTGGCGGTCGCGGGTCCGGCGACCAGCGTCGACGCGGCGACCGCGCGGACGAGGGTGCCGTCGTCCGCCGCCGTGACCGGGAGCTCCAGCACGGGGCCGGTCGCGCCCGGGACCGGGAGCCACGCGGTGCCGTCCGCCGACCGCTCCCACGTGACCGTCGGCGCCGGGGAGCCGCTCGCGGCGACCTCGAACCGCGCGGTGCCCCCGTCCGGCACCGCGACGTCGACGGGATCGCCCACCTCGGGCGGGGTGAGGACGCGCAGCACCGCGACGCCGCTCGCGACGTCGGCCGCCGCGGCGTTGCTCGCGAGCGCCCGGTACGACGACCCGTCGACCTCCGTGGTGGCCGGCACGGTCAGGGTCCCGGACGTGCCGCCCGCGACGTCGGTCCACGCGCCGCCCGGCGCACGGACCTGCCACCGGAGCGCGGGCGTCGGCGAGCCGGCCGCCGCGACCGTGAAGGTGGCGACGCCCCCCGCGTCAGCGGTCGCGTCGGTCGGCTGCGCCGTGAAGGTCGGCGCGGTGTGCACCGTCAGCGTGGCCGCCGCGCTCGGCACCTCGCCCGCGGCACCCGTGGCGACGGCCCGGACGAGCAGGCCCTGGTCCCGCGGGCCGGCCGTGCGCTCGTAGACGGGGCCCGTCGCGCCGGGGACGTCGGTCCAGCCGCTCCCGTCGTCGGTCTGCCAGCGCACGGCCGGCGCGGGCTCGCCGGCCGCCTCGACCTCGAACCGCGCCACGTCGCCCGCCACGACCGTGGCGTCGGCGGGGCCGGTGACCTCGGGACCCCACAGGACGGTCAGCGTGGCGGCGGCGGACACGGCGGATCCGGCGGCGCTGCTGGCCACGGCGCGGTAGCGGGTCCCCTGCGCGGCGCGCTCCGCCGGGACGACGAGCGTCGCGGAGCCGGCGCCCGAGACGGCGACCCACCCGGACCCGCCCGGGACGAGCACGTCCCAGCGCAGCGTGGGCGCCGGGGTCCCCGAGACCGCGACGGTGAAGGTCGCGTCGGCGCCCTCGGGCACCGCCTGGTCCTGCGGGTCGGCCGTGACGAACGGCGCGGCGTGCAGGGTGATCGTGGCGGCGGCGCTCGCGACCTCGCCGGTCGCGCCGGTCACCACCGCCCGGACGCGCAGCCCCGCGTCGCCCGAGCCCAGCACGCGGTCGTAGGTCGGGCCGGTCGCGCCCGCGACGTCGGTCCAGACGTCCTGGCCGGACGGCGCCGTCTGCCAGCGGACCGCGGGTTCGGGCGACCCCGCCGCGGCGACCGCGAACCGCGCCGTGGTCCCGGGCAGCCCGGCGGCGTCGGCCGGCGGGTCCGTGACCTCGGGTCCCCAGGTGACGGCGAGGGCGGCCGGGGCGCTGGTCGCCGTCCCGGCCGCGTTGCTCGCCACCACCCGGTAGCGGGCGCCGTCGTCCTCGCGGGCGGCGTCCACCGTCAGCACGGTGCCGGTCGCACCGGGCACGTCGATCCAGGACGAGGAGCCGGGTGCCGCGCGCTGCCACCGGACGGCGGGCGCCGGCGACCCGGTGACGGTCGTGGCGAAGGTGGCCTGCGCGCCCTCGAGCGCCGTGGCGCCCGCCGGTGCGGAGACCGTGGGGGGCACGGGCTGCTCGAGCGTCGCGCCGGCGGTGCTCTGGTCGACCGTCGCGCGGACCGCGAGCGTGGCCCCGGCACCCCGGGTGAACCGCGCCGCCGCCGTGCCGTCCGCGGCGAGCGCCGGATCGGCCTGGACCGCGGCCGCGTCGTCGACCGGGTCGAACGCCCAGGCCACGGCGCGGCCCGCGAGCGCGCGCAGCAGCGCGGCGGGCGCCGGCGCGCCGTCGGCGAGCGCCACCCGGGCGGTCGCGGTGACGGCGTCG
>NZ_SZYE01000308.1 GCF_005239125.1 Cellulomonas hominis
CCGGCGGCTCGGGCCCGCAGCCCGCGGGCGCGGAGCGCGCCCGCCGCGGCGTGCCCCGCGGTGCGCGGGCCGTCGTCGACGTGCTGGTGCTCGCCGGGGCCGTGCTCGCCGCACTGACGCCGCTGCTGCCCGTGTACGGCGGCTCGGTGCTGCTCGCCCCGGTGGTCGGCGGGGTGGTGCTCGGTGCGGCCGTCGCCGTCCTGTCCGCGTGGGCGCGCTGGTCACCGCCGGTCACGACCGCCGTGCTGCTCGTGGTGACGGTGGTGCTCGGCGGGCCGCTGGCGACGCCGGACCAGACCGTCGGCGGCGTCGTACCCACGCTGGCGTCGATCGTCTCGGTCGTCCGCGGCGCCGCGCTGGGCTGGAAGGACGTGCTGACCCTCCAGCCGCCGCTCGGCGGCTCGGGCTGGCTGCTGGTGCCGCCCTACCTGCTCGCCGTCGTCGGCACCGCGGTGGCGGTGCGGCTCGCCCTCGGTGCCGGCCGCGCCGCCCCGGCCGCCGCGCTGCTGCCGCCCGTGGTCCTCGCCGGTGCCGTGCTGCTCGGCGCGCACACCACCGTCGCCCCGGTCGCCGTCGGCACCGCGGTCGCCGTCGTGCTGCTGGTCTGGGCGTCGTGGCGGTCCGGCCGGCTGCGGGCGCGGCGCCCCGTCGCGCTCGTGCTGCTGGTGGCGCTGGCCGGCGGTGCCGGCGTCGCCGCGGGCACCGCGGTGGAGTCCGGCCGCGACCGGTACGTGCTGCGCGACGCGCTCGTGCCCCCGTTCGACCCCCGCGACTACGCCAGCCCGCTGTCCGCGTTCCGCAAGTACGTCAAGGACGACGACACCGTGGAGCTGTTCACGGTGCAGGGGCTGCCCGCGGGCGCCCGGGTCCGGCTCGCGACGTTCGACCGGTTCGACGGCGTGGTGTGGAACGTCGCCGGCGACGGCTCGTCCCGCGCGTCCGGCGAGTTCCGCCGGGTCGGCGAGGTCGTCAGCGAGCAGGCGGCCGAGGAGGCCGACGCCGTCGAGGCGTCCGGCACCGGCGGCGAGCGCGTCGAGGTGCAGATCCGGCTCGACGGCCTGACCGGCGTGTGGCTGCCGACCGTCGGCGACCCCGTGTCCGTGCGGTTCGACGACCCGGAGGCGCAGTCGCGGCTCCGGTTCAACGACGCCACCGGTGCGGCCGTGCTCACCGGCGGGCTCGACGACGGCCTCACCTACGCGCTCGACGCGGTCGTGCCGGCCGAGCCCGACGACGAGCAGCTCGGCTCCGCCGCGGGCAGCGCCCTCGACCTCCCCGAGCCCCAGGCGGTTCCCGACGCGGTGTCCACCGCGGCGGGCGACGCCGCGCGCGAGGCCGAGACCCCCGCGCAGGTCGCCCGCGCCCTGGAGCAGGCGCTCTCCGAGCGCGGCTTCTTCTCGCACGGCCGGACCGACCAGGGCGACTACCCGTCGCTGTCCGGGCACGGCGCGGACCGGGTGGCGACGCTGCTCGGCGGCGACCTGATGGTCGGCGACGACGAGCAGTACGCCTCCGCGATGGCGCTCATGGCCCGCGAGATGGGCCTGCCCGCCCGGGTCGTCATGGGCTTCGTGCCCGGCGAGGACGAGGACCCCGCCGCCGCCGCGACGCCCGACGCCCCGGTGGACCCGGACGCGCCCGTCGTGGTGACGGGTGCCGACGTGCACGCGTGGGTCGAGATCGCGTTCGAGGGCCACGGCTGGGTCACGTTCGACCCGACCCCGCCCGAGAGCCAGACGCCGCAGGACGAGCAGGAGACCAGCCAGGCCGACCCGGAG
The DNA here is from genome assembly GCF_005239125.1 of Cellulomonas hominis. Lineage (GTDB taxonomy): Bacteria > Actinomycetota > Actinomycetes > Actinomycetales > Cellulomonadaceae > Cellulomonas > Cellulomonas hominis_A. Next base: position 1,779 of record NZ_SZYE01000308.1, read on the forward strand.
CCCCAGGTCGCCCAGCCCCCGCCGCCGCCCGCGGACCCCGTGGACCCGCCGTCGGACGACACCGACCAGCCCCAGACCCAGGACGGCGAGGACGACACCGCGCTGGCCCTCTGGCAGCAGCTGGCCCTCGGCGTCGCGGCCGGCTCCGGCCTGCTGCTGGTGCTGCTCGCGCCGTTCCTCGTGATCGCCGCGCTCAAGGCGCGGCGCCGCCGGAGGCGCCGGCGCGACCCGGTGCCGGTGAACCGCGTCGTCGGCGGCTGGCAGGAGGTGCTCGATCTCGCGACCGACCTGCGCCGCGACGTCGACCCGGTCGCGACCCGCCGCGAGGGCGCGCACGCCCTCGACCGGGCGTTCACGACGGCGCCCGCGCCCGACGAGGGCCGGCGCCGCCGGCGGGCGCCACGCGCGCCGGCCGCCCCGACGCCGGCCGGGGCCGAGG
>NZ_SZYE01000309.1 GCF_005239125.1 Cellulomonas hominis
CGCCGGCCGCGGGCGTTCCGGCGGCGGCGCGCAGTAGCAGCCGCTCCGGCGGCCCGGCGGTCACCGCCGGGCACGCCCCACCCGCGCACGACCCGCCCGCGACCGGCCTCCGGTCGCGGGCGGTCGTGCGTCCGGGCACGGCGCGAGGAACACCGCGGGCCACGCCCGTGTTCTGGCTCCCGGTGGACCAGCCCCGGCCGCAGCGGGCGGGGCGTCCGCCGGGCGAGAGGAGACCGCGATGGCGGAGAAGACCTACGAGGTCACGAAGGACGAGTCGCAGTGGCGGGTCGAGCTGGACCCCGCCGAGTTCCAGGTGCTGCGCCTGGCCGGGACGGAGCGCCCGTGGACCGGTGAGCTGCTCGACGAGCACCGCGAGGGCGTGTACCGCTGTCGTGCCTGCGGCAACGAGCTGTTCCGGTCGGAGACCAAGTTCGACTCCCACTGCGGGTGGCCGAGCTTCTTCTCCCCGCTGGCGGGCGACAAGGTCGAGCTGATCGAGGACCGCAGCCTCGGCATGGTGCGCACGGAGGTCCGCTGCGCGAAGTGCGGGTCGCACCTGGGGCACGTCTTCGACGACGCGCCGCAGACCCCGACCGGTGACCGGTACTGCATGAACTCCGTGAGCCTGACCTTCGACCCGAAGTAGGCTGCCCCCCGTGTGGGGGAGGGGAGCGCCGATGCTTCAGGGAAAGCGGTCCGATGCCGATATCCCGGACGTGGAGCAGGCCCTGATCGTCCGCCGGTGGCGCCGTTACGGCGCCGACCGGCTGTACGTCACGGCCGAGACCGGTGCGCCCCTCGGCAGCGTCGACCTCGCCACCGGCCAGGTGGCCGTCGAGGCCGACGCCGCCGCCCTGGAGGGCGAGGGGCTGGAGCAGGCCGTGCGCGGCGCCGCGCAGGCCTACCTGCGGGCGGACGTGCCCGAGCTCGTCGTCCCCGCGGCCGAGGTGGTCCCCGAGGAGCCGCAGCCCGAGCCGGACCCGCGTCCCCGGGGACGGCGGGCCCGCCGGGACGGCGCTCCGGAGCAGCCCCCGGCCCCGGACGACGCCGGTGCCCCGGCCCCCCGCGGCCGGCACCGGGCGGACGACCTGGTCAGCCCGCGCGCGGACGCCGAGCCGCGCGGCCTGCGCGAGTCCCTGTGCGACCGGCTCGACCGGCTGCTGCTCGACGGCTGGCACGTCCTGCACGACGTCCCCGTGGGCCGGCAGGGGTCGGTCGTCGCGCACCTGCTGATCGGCCCGCCGGGCGCGTTCGCCGTCGCCGAGCGGCCCGCCGCCGCGTCCGGGCCGGAGCGGCTCGTGCTCGACTCGCGGCACCTGTCCGCGGACGGCCGGGGCGTCGCCGACCTGCGCGACGTGCGGCTCACCGCCGCCCGGGCCGGGTCGCTGCTGCGCGCGGCCGTCGGGTCGCCCGTCGCGGTCCGCGGCGTGCTGGTCGTGCACGGCACGGTCGAGGTGCTCGCGCCGTCGCCGTACGACGCGCTGGTGCTCCCCGACGGGGACGTGCCGGACGTGTTCACGGCGATGCCGGCGCGCTGGTCGCCCGGGCGGGTCGACGCGGTCGCGGCGATCGCCCGGCGGCGCAGCACCTGGGCGCTGAGCCGCGCGGTCTGACGGCGCGCGGAGCCGCTGCCCGCGCGGGCGCGGGCAGCGCCACCTGCCCCCGCCGCGTGCCCCGTCAGGACCCGGGGTGCAGGCGCGGCGGCAGGGACGTCAGCGACGCGTTGAGCCGGTGCAGCTGGTCCGCCAGGACGCCGCGGTCCTCCTCCGACCAGGTCCCCAGCGCCGCCGACAGGTAGACCCGGCGGGCCTCCCGGGCCGCGTCCACCCGGCGCGCGCCCTCCGCGGTCACCCGGATCAGCTGGCCGCGCGAGTCGTCCGGGTCGGGGCGGCGCTCGATGAGCCCGAGCTGCTCCAGGCGGCCGAGCTGGCGCGACATCGTGCCGCGGCCGACGCCGATGTGCTCCGCGAGCTCGCTGGCCCGCACGTCGGGCTCCCGCTCGATGCGCACGAGCAGCGGGTAGGCCGACGGCTCCAGGTCGGGGTGCACCTCGCGCGCGAGACGCTCCGCCGAGGCGCGCGCACGGCGCAGCAGGAGCCCGAGCTCGGACTCGATGCGCGCGACGGGGTCGGTCGGGGTGTCCACCGCCCCATTGTGGATGACGCGAGGCGCCCGGTCGTCGGTGACGACCGGGCGCCTCGCGTGGTGTCCGGGGTCGGGCCCGCGCGGCCCGGACGGGCGGGCCCCCGGTGGGAGGACCGGGGGTCCGCCGGCGTCAGGCCCGGTGGGCCGGGGCGGTCTGCTCCGCGTCGGCCTGCTGGCCGACCGCCTGCTGCGCGCCCGGGGTGCCGGCCT
>NZ_SZYE01000030.1 GCF_005239125.1 Cellulomonas hominis
GCCGACGCGGACGCCTCGTGACCGGCCCCGGGGGCACGGCCGGCACGGCCGACGCCGCCGCGGCGGCCCGGGCGGTGCGCGTCCGGCTCGCCCGCCCGGAGGAGCTCGAGGCCGTCGGCGCCCTGACCGCCGCGGCCTACCGCGCCGACGGCCTGCTGGAGGTCGACGACGAGTACGAGGTCGAGCTGCGCGACGCGGCCCGCCGTGCCCGCGAGGCCGTGCTGCTGGTCGCCACGTCCTCGACCGGCCCCGCCGACCCGGCCGAGGAGGTCGTCGGCACCCTGACCCTCGCGCCGTACGCGACGTCGTACGCCGAGATCGCCGAGCCCGGGGAGCTCGAGCTGCGGATGCTCGCCGTCGCCCCCGGCGCCCGCGGCCACGGCGTCGCCGCCCGCCTCGTGACGGCCGCGCTGCGCGAGGCGGTCGCCCGCCGCGCCCGCGCGGTGGTCCTGTCGACGCTCGCCGAGATGGCGTCCGCCCGCCGGCTCTACGAGCGGCTCGGCTTCGGCGCCGCCCCGGAGCGGGACTGGGGCCACGAGGGCGTGCACCTCCAGGCGCTCACCTGGACGCCGCCGGTCCCGCCCGGCGTCCTGGTCGAGGCCGCCACCTGGCGTCCGACGGCGACGCGGGACGTCGACGGCTGGCGGCTCGGCCTGTCCGGCGGGTTCACGCGCCGCGCGAACAGCGTGCTGCCGCTCGGCGTCCCCGAGGACCTCGGTGCCACCCTCGGCCGGGTCGAGGCCGTGTACGCCGCGGCCGGGCAGCCGCCGGTCGTCCGGGTGTGCTCGGCGGCGCCCGCCGGGCTCGCCGCGGCGCTCGCCGCGCGGGGCTACGCCGAGCGCGCCGTCACCGACGTGCTGGTCCGCGACCTGGTCGCCCTGCCGCCCGAGCGGGTCGCCGTGCCCGCGGACCTCCGGGTGGCCGTGGCCGACGCGCCCGACGCCGCCTGGCTGGCCGGCTGGCTCGGCGTGAAGGCCGCGGGCGGGGCCGTCGACGACGACACCGCGCGGGCCGTGGTCGCCGGGTCGCCGGCGCTGTACCTCACGGCCACGGACGCGCAGGGGGCGACCCTCGGCGTGCTGCGCGCCGCGCTGGAGGACGGCTGGACCGGGCTGTCCTGCCTGATGGTCGCGCCGGACGCCCGGCGCCGCGGGCTCGGCCGGCTGCTGACCCGCCTCGGGCTGCGAGCGGCGGCCGACCGCGGCGCGACCCGCGCGTTCCTCCAGGTCGAGGTCGCCAACGCGGGCGCCGCGGACCTGTACGCCGCCGAGGGCTTCCGCCCGGCGGAACGCTACGCGTACTGGGAGCGCTGACCCCGCGCCGGCCCGGCGCCCGCTCCGCGCCGGCACCGCGCCGAGCGTGCACTCGTCGCGGGGTTCCGCCCTCGTGAACCGCGCACCTCCCGCGGTCTCGGCGTCGGGACGCCCACGGCGCCCCGCCGAGCGCCCGGCGACCGCGCGGACGATACTGGCGCGATGATCGCCATCGAGCGCGCGGAGCTCCTGCAGGCCGCGGGGCTGCGCTGGACGCCGAGGTCCGGGGACCGGTTCGCCCTGCGCCAGCCGGCGCTGGCCGGCGAGGTCTTCACGATCAGCGAGATGACCATCGAGCCGCACGCCCACCCGAGCGGCACGGTGCTCGGGTTCAACGGCACCACCGAGTGGGCGCTCGACTCCGTCACCCAGGACGACGCGGTGTGGCTGCCCCGGGAGGACCAGCTGCGCGAGCTGCTCGGCGGCACCTTCCGCAGCCTGGCGCGGGCGCTCGACGGCTCGTACCTCGTGGTCGTCGAGCTGCCGGGTCAGCCGGAGCGCGCGTTCGCCGCGGAGGAGGCCGAGGACGCCTACGCGGACGCCGTGCTGGCACTGGTCTCGGCCGCGCGGGTCTGACCCGGCCGGGCACCGGTCGCGACTAGACTCGCGACCATGTCCTCCCTCTCTCGTGACGAGGTCGCGCGCGTCGCGGGCCTGGCGCGGATCGACCTGACCCCCGAGGAGCTCGACCGCCTCGCGGGCGAGCTCGACGTGATCGTCGAGTCGGTCGCCCGGGTCAGCGAGGTCGCCACGCCCGACGTGCCGGCCACCAGCCACCCGCTGCCGATGACCAACGTGTTCCGCCCGGACGTCCCCGAGCAGCCGCTGACGCAGGAGCAGGCGCTGTCCGGCGCCCCCGCGTCGGAGGACGGCAAGTTCCTCGTCCCGCAGATCCTCGGGGAGGAGTGAGATGACCGACCTGACCCGTCTCTCCGCCGCGGAGCTGGCCGACAGGCTGGCCGCGCGCGAGGTGACCAGCGTCGAGGTGACGCAGGCCCACCTGGACCGCATCGCCGCCGTCGAGCCCGCCGTGCACGCCTACCTGCACGTCTCGGCCCAGGAGGCGCTGGCCACGGCCGCCGACGTCGACGCGCGCCGTGCCGCCGGCGAGGAGCTGCACCCGCTCGCCGGCGTGCCGATCGCCGTCAAGGACGTCGTCGTCACGCAGGGCCTGCCGACCACGGCCGGCTCGAAGATCCTCGAGGGCTGGGTGCCGCCGTACGACGCGACCCTGGTCGAGCGGATCAAGGCAGCGGGCCTGCCGATCCTCGGCAAGACCAACATGGACGAGTTCGCCATGGGGTCCTCGACCGAGCACTCGGCCTACGGCAACACGCACAACCCGTGGGACCTGGACCGCATCCCCGGTGGCTCCGGCGGTGGCTCGGCCGCGGCCGTCGCGGCCTACGAGGCCCCGCTGGCCATCGGCACCGACACCGGCGGCTCGATCCGCCAGCCCGGCGCCGTGACCGGCACGGTCGGCGTGAAGCCGACCTACGGCTCGGTGTCCCGCTACGGCCTCATCGCCCTGGCGTCGTCGCTGGACCAGGCGGGCCCGGTCACGCGCACCGTGCTCGACTCGGCCCTGCTGCACGAGCTCATCGGCGGCCACGACCCCCGCGACTCCACGTCGATCCCGGAGCCGCTGCCCGGCCTGGTCGCCGCGGCCCGGCAGGGCGCGACCGGCGACCTCACCGGCGTGCGCGTGGGCGTCGTCCGCGAGCTGCAGGGCGAGGGCTACCAGCCCGGCGTGCTCGCGCGGTTCGAGGAGTCGCTGGAGCTGCTCCGCGGCGCCGGTGCGGAGATCGTCGAGGTCTCCTGCCCGCACTTCGAGTACGCCCTCGGCGCGTACTACCTGATCCTGCCGTCCGAGGCGTCCAGCAACCTGGCCAAGTTCGACGGCATGCGGTTCGGCCTGCGCGTCGAGCCGTCCGAGGGCCCCGTGACCGCCGAGCGCGTCATGGCCGCGACCCGCGGTGCCGGCTTCGGCGACGAGGTGAAGCGCCGGATCATCCTCGGCACCTACGCCCTGTCGGCCGGCTACTACGACGCCTACTACGGCTCGGCGCAGAAGGTCCGCACGCTCATCCAGCGCGACTTCGCGAACGCGTTCGAGCAGGCCGACGTGCTGGTCTCCCCGACGGCGCCGACCACGGCGTTCAAGCTCGGCGAGAAGCTCGACGACCCGCTGGCGATGTACCTCAACGACGTCGCCACCATCCCGGCGAACCTCGCCGGCGTGCCCGGCATGTCGCTGCCGAACGGCCTGTCGGACGACGGCCTGCCGGTCGGGTTCCAGGTGCTGGCCCCGGCCAAGGCCGACGACCGGCTGTACCGCGTGGGCGCCGCGCTCGAGGCGCTGCTGGAGAAGAACTGGGGCGGCCCGCTGCTGGCCAAGGCTCCCGAGCTGGAGGTGGGCGAGTGAGCACCCAGACCGTCGACCTGGTCGACTACGACGAGGCCGTGGCCCGGTTCGACCCGGTCATCGGCATCGAGGTGCACGTCGAGCTCGGCACCCGCACCAAGATGTTCGACGCCGCGCCGCAGACGTTCGGCGACGAGCCGAACACCGCGGTCACCCCGGTGTCGCTCGGCCTGCCGGGCGCGCTGCCCGCCGTCAACGGCACCGCCGTGGAGTACGCGATCCGGATCGGCCTCGCGCTGAACTGCACGATCGCGGAGTCCTGCCGGTTCGCCCGGAAGAACTACTTCTACCCGGACGTCCCGAAGAACTTCCAGACCTCGCAGTACGACGAGCCGATCGCGCACGACGGGTACCTCGACGTCGAGCTCGAGGACGGCACCGTGTTCCGCGTCGAGATCGAGCGCGCGCACATGGAGGAGGACGCCGGCAAGAACACCCACGTCGGTGGCGCCACCGGCCGCATCCAGGGCGCCGAGTACTCGCTGGTCGACTACAACCGCGCGGGGATCCCGCTGGTCGAGATCGTCACCAAGCCGATCACCGGTGCCGGCGAGCGCGCTCCCGAGGTCGCGCGGGCCTACGTGCAGACGCTCCGGGACATCTTCCGCGCCCTCGGGGTGTCGGAGGCCCGCATGGAGCGGGGCAACGTCCGCGCCGACGTCAACGTGTCGCTCCGCCCGACGCCGACCGCGCCCCTGGGCACCCGCACCGAGACGAAGAACGTGAACTCGTTCCGCTCGGTCGAGCGGTCGGTCCGGTACGAGATCAGCCGCCAGGCCGCGATCCTCGACGCCGCCGGCTCCGTCACCCAGGAGACCCGGCACTGGCACGAGGACACCGGCATCACCACGGCAGGCCGCGTGAAGTCCGACGCGGAGGACTACCGGTACTTCCCGGAGCCCGACCTGGTGCCGGTCGCCCCGTCCCGCGAGTGGGTCGAGGAGATCCGCGCCGGGCTGCCCGAGCTGCCCGCCGCCCGCCGCCGGCGGCTGCAGGGCGAGTGGGGCTACGCCGACGCCGAGATGCGCGACGTCGTCAACGCGGGCGCGATCGAGCTGATCGAGGCCACCGTGGCCGCGGGCTCGAGCCCGGCCGCCGCGCGCAAGTGGTGGATGGGCGAGCTCGCCCGCACCGCGAAGACGCAGGAGGTCGAGCTCGCCGAGCTGCCGATCACCCCCGCGCAGATCGGCCAGCTCCAGCAGCTCGTCGACGCCGGCCGGATCAACGACAAGCTGGCGCGCCAGGTGCTCGAGGGCGTGCTCGCGGGGGAGGGCGACCCGGAGGCGGTCGTCGTCGCGCGCGGGCTGGAGGTCGTGTCCGACGACGGCCCGCTGCTCGAGGCGATCGACGCGGCCCTGGCCGCCCAGCCGGACATCGCGGAGAAGATCCGCTCCGGCAACCTCGGCCCGGTCGGCGCCATCATCGGCTCGGTCATGAAGGCGACGCGCGGCCAGGCGGACGCCGGCCGCGTCCGCGAGCTGGTCCTGGAGCGCGTCCAGGCCTGAGCACCACCCACGGCGGCGCGGCACCCGGTCGGACCGGGGTCGCGCCGCCGTCGCGTGCGGGGCCGGTCCGCGCGCGGAACGCCCGCGACCGCGCGGCGAAACACGACGGTCACCCGCAGTGCCTAGGCTCGGGTCGACGAGGAGGCAGCCACATGGAGAAGCCCACGCTCGAGGGCGAGATGATCCGCCTGCGCCCCATCCGCGCCGACGACGCGCCGGCGATGTGGGACATGGTCAACGACCCCGAGGGGATGCGGACGACCGGCACCACCACGGTGTTCACCCGCGCGCAGATCGACGCCTGGTGCGCCACGGTCTCCGGGCTCGACGGCCGGATCGACCTCGCGATCACCGCGAACGGCTCCGACGAGTACCTCGGCGAGATCGTGCTGAACGACATCGACGAGGTGGTCGGGTCCACCAACCTGCGCCTGGTCATGCGGCCCGCCTACCGCGGCCGCGGGTACGGCACCGAGGCGATCGAGCTGGTGCTGGGCCTCGCCTTCGACGGGATCGGCCTGCACCGGGTCGGCCTGGACGTGCTGAGCATCAACGCCCGGGCGCACTCGCTGTACGAGAACATCGGCTTCCGCGTCGAGGGCCGGCGGCGGGACGCGTACCGCGACGGCGACGGCTGGTGCGACGGCATCGACATGGGGATGCTCGAGGACGAGTACCGGGCGCTCCGCGCGGGCTGACCCGGCGCGCGGGCCCGCACGCACGCCACGGGGCGCCGGTCCCCGGGAGGGTGGGGACCGGCGCCTCGCGCCTGCGGTGAGCGGACGGGCCGCTCAGGGGTGCTGCTCGATCAGATGAGCCAGCGGTTCTTCTGCACGACCGGCAGGCTCTTCCACCAGCGGCCGAGGCCCCAGGTGTCGCCGCCCGCGGTGAGGGCCACCAGCACGAGGACCAGCGCGTAGATGATGTGGTAGTCCATGACCGGGTTGGTCGAGCCCGAGATGAGCGGCCACTCGGCCAGCCACATCATCGCCATGATGAGCGAGCCGGCGCCGGCCGCCACCCGGGTGCCGATGCCGAGCATGACCGCCAGGCCGACGCCCAGCATGCCGAGCATGAACAGGACGTCCGAGACCGGGCTCGCGATGCCGTTGAAGAAGCCGGTCAGCGGGCCCTGGGCCGCGAACTGCAGGAAGCCCTGGCTCGGCGCGCCGCCGTGGATCCAGGCCGCGTCCGAGGCGGTCGAGTAGCCGAACCCGAACGTCTTGTCGAGGAACGCCCAGAGGAAGATGAACCCCGTCGAGAGACGGAGGGCGGCGAGCACGCGGCGGGCGGCCACCGAGGTGACGACGTCCTCCTGGGTCCGCGAGGTCGCGGGGGCCGCCTCGGTGCGGGGGGTGGTGATCGTGGTCATGGTCCGTGCCTTCGTCTGTCGATCCGGCGTCACCTTGTGATGACTTTCCCAATGTCCTCCCGCTGAGCGCCCTGCACCCCGGACGGAAGTCCCAACAGCCCCGCGTCGCGCTGCTGGAAAGCGGTTCGTGTCACCCGGATGACCGTCACCCGGGACCGAGGTCCCGGGCTGGACCCGGGCGCATCCGGGACCTCGGTCCCAGGGCAGGGGCAGGGGCCGGACCGGAAGGCGGGGCGCGGCCGCGGGCGTGGCGCAGCTGCTCTCGGCCGGGCACGACGAGGCGCCCGCCGCTGCCGGGCACAGTCGAGGCGCCGCTGCCGGGTACAAGTCGAGGCGCCCGCCCCCGGGAGGGGACGGGCGCCTCGTCGTGCAGCGGGCCGGCGGCGGTCTCCGTCCGCCGCCGGCCGCGCGTCCTCAGCGCAGCCAGCGCTGCGCCCGCACCACCGGCAGCTCCCGCCACATCCGGCCGAGCCCCCAGGTGTCGCCCGCGAGGCAGGCCGCGCAGGCGATCAGGGCCAGGGCGTAGATGATGTGGTAGTCCACCAGGGGGTTGGTCGAGCCCGCGGTGAGGGGCCACTCCGCCGCCCACATGAGCAGCATGATGAGCGAGCCGGACCACGCGGCGACGCGCAGGCCGATGCCGAGCATCACCGCGAGGCCCACGCCCAGCATGCCCAGCATGAACAGCACGTCGGTGGCCGGGCTGGCGATCGACTGGAACAGGCCCTTGAACGGGCCGACGACGGCCTCGGAGTTGAGGAAGCCCTGGCTCGGCGCGCCGCCGTTGATCCAGGCCCGCTCGGACGGGGTCGAGTAGCCGAGGCCGAACGTCTTGTCGACGAAGGCCCACAGGAAGATGAACCCGGTGGCGAGCCGGGTGGCGGCGAGCGCGCGGCGCGCGTTCAGCGAGGTGACGACGTCCTCCTGGGCCGGCAGCGGGGCCGGCGCGGCGGACGAGCGCGAGAGGGTGGGTGCGGACATGGCGACTGCCTCCGGATCACGACGTTGTGACGATGCGCCCAATGTCCCGCTGCGGCCCGTCGAGCGGAGGGGCCGAAGGTCCCGACTCGACCCGTTTCCTGGCCGCCCGGCCGGCCCGGACCCGGAACCCGGGACCTCCGTCCCCCTCGACGCGGGCCACGCCGCCGCGTCCCGGGGCGCCGCGGTCTCCCGGGTCCGCGCGGTCTCCTGCGACGCCGAGATCGGCCCTTCGCGCCGAGATCGGTGCCTGCACGCACCGATCTCGGGCGGGAGCACCGACCTCGGCGTCGCGGCTGGCGGACTGCGCGGCGGGGGGACGGCGGGGCCGGGGGACGGCCGGGCCCGGGGACGGCGGGCGGGGGACGGCGGAGGGCCTGGGTGGGGGTCAGCGGAGGGACTGGTACGCGCCGAGGGAGACAGCCCGCTCGTGCGCGTGGTCCACGATCCGCTCCGGGTAGTCCGGGGCGGCCGAGCGCGGGAGCTTCCACGGCTCGTGCACCGCCTTGCCGGGGATGTCGCGGAGCTCGGGCACCCAGCGCCGGACGTAGTGCCCGTGCGGGTCGAACTTCACGCCCTGGGTCACCGGGTTGAACACCCGGAAGTACGGCGCCGCGTCCCGGCCGGTGCCGGCGACCCACTGCCAGTTCATCTGGTTCTGCGGGATGTCGCCGTCCACCAGCCAGGCCATGAAGTGGTCCGCGCCGCGCTGCCAGCGCACGTGCAGGTCCTTGACCAGGAACGAGGCGACGGCCATCCGCACCCGGTTGTGCATCCAGCCCTCGCCGCGCAGCTGCCGCATCCCCGCGTCGACCAGCGGGTAGCCGGTGCGCCCCTCGGTCCAGGCCGCGAGGGCCGCCGCCTCGGCGGGCCCGTCCACCCAGGCGCTCTCGGGCACCACGGGCGTCAGCGACTCGTGCGCCGCCCGCGGGTGGTGGAACAGCACGTCGGCGTGGAAGTCCCGCCACGCGATCTGGCCGCGGAACGTGTCGGCGCCCTCCCCGCGGCGGCGGGACAGGTCGGCCAGGATCGTGCGCGGGTGGATCTCGCCCCACTTCAGCGGGACCGACAGCCGCGACGTGCTGTCGAGGTCGGGGCGGTCGCGCTCCGCGCGGTAGTGCGACAGCGGCCCGTCCAGCATCTCCGCCCACCGGGCGAGCGCGGCGGTCTCGCCGGCCTCCGGCAGCGCGAGGCCGCCGGGCACCGGGGCGTCCGGCACCGCGTCGGACCGGCCGCCGTCGAGGAACGTGACCACGCGGGCGGTCCCCGCCGCGTCCGGGGCGGGGGAGTGCCAGCCGTGCTCGGCCCAGGCCCGGCGGAACGGGGTGAACACCTGGTAGGGCGAGCCGGACCGGTTGCGGACCCGGCCCGGCGTCACGGCGTACGGCGAGCCGGTCCGGACCAGCGCACGCCCGTCCTCCTCCAGGGCCCACTCCACCTGGTCGTCCCGGCGGCGCCCGAACGGCTCGGTCGAGGCGGCGACGTGCACGGCCGCCGCGCCGACCTCGCGGGCCACCGCGGGCACCACCGCGCGCGGGTCGCCGCGGCGGACCAGCAGCCGGCCGCCGGTCTGCTCGTCGAGCGCCGCGAGGCTCCGGGTCAGGTACGCGCGACGCGGCGCCCCCGACGACGCCCACAGCCGCGGGTCGAGCACGTACAGCGCGAGCACGTCGCCCTGGGCGGCCGCCGCGTGCAGGGCGGGGTTGTCGCCGAGGCGCAGGTCGCGGCGGAACCAGTGGATCGCGGTCACCCGGCGACGGTAGCCAGGGGGACCGGGGGTCGCGAGCCGGCCAGGAGGCGGCGGCCGCGAGCCGGCCGAGGGGCGGTGGCCGCGAGCCGGGCAGGGGGCCGCGGCCGCGAGCCGTGCGGCCGCCGGGGTCCGCGGCGGGGGGCGCCTGGACCTGCGTCGAGGCACCACCGGCCCGGGCGATGAGCCGATGGTGCCTCGACTGGGGGTACCCGGTGACGGGTCGTCGTCGCCAGGTGACCGGAGCGGACCCCGGGCGGGAAGCCCGGTGGTCGCCCCGGGGGAGAGACGACCGGTGGTCCGTGCGCCCCAGCCTGCCCCTGCGCGGCGACCCGCGGTTGGGCCGTTGGTCCCGACCCTCGCGAGACGGATCAGCCGCCCGCGACCGCGTCCGCGTGCGCCTCGACCGCGTCGCGCAGGTAGACCGCGAGCCCGGCCGCCACGGCGTCGTACGTCGCGGCGAACCGCGGGTCGTCCACGTACATGGCGGCCAGGTTCCGGTACGCCTCCGCGTCCGGGGTCCAGAACAGGGCGACCCAGGCGTGGTGGCGCGCCACCAGGTCCCGGACCGCCGGGTCGCCCACGGGGGTGCCCGCCGCGAGGAGGGCGGCCAGCCCGGCGCTGACGGCCTCGCCCTCGCGCCGGTGCGCCTCCCGCTCGTCGGCGGACAGGTCCTCCCACGCCCGGGTGCTGCGGTCCACCGCCGCGTCGCCCCAGCGCTCGCGCGCCTCCGCCTCGTACCGGCGGTGGTCGAAGCCCTCGTACATCTCGTCAGCAGGCATGTCGGTGCCCCCTTCCAGGGACTCGATGGTGGCGGCGACGGTGCGGGCGAGCCGGTCGAGCCGGTCCCGCTCCGCGAGCAGCGCGGCGTGGTGCTCCCGCAACCGGTCGGCCTGGACGCGCTGCGGGTCCGCGCCGGGGAGCCGGCCACCCGCGTCGAGGATCTCCCCGATCGCCACCAGCCCGACCCCGAGCTCCCGGAGCACCAGCACCTGCTGCAGCCGCAGCAGCTCGGCGCGGCCGTACTCCCGCTGGCCGCCCGGAGCCGTGCCGGCGGGACGCAGCAGCCCGATCGCGTCGTAGTGCCGCAGCGTCCGCGACGTCACGCCGGACAGCCGCACCACCTCGGCGGTGGTCCACCGCTCGGTCGTGCCGGTCATGTCGCGCCCTTCGTCCGCCGACGGCGGTCCGTCCGCCGTCGCTGCTCGACGGTAGGCGTTGACGCCACGTCAACCGCAACTCCCTCGCGTCGCACTCGCCGACCCGGCCGCACGAGCCGCCCGAGGCGCCTTCTCCGCGCCGAGCCAGGACCGGTCCTCCGAGAGAGGACGCCGCAGGGCCCGGTCTCGGCGCGGAGGCCCTCTCTCGGCGACCGGAGTCAGTCGCCCGCGGGCGCTGAGCGGGTCGGCGGCCGCGAGCAGCGGGCGGGGTCGGCGGGCAGGAGCGGAGTTCGCGACCCGTGCGGGGCGTGTCGGTGGGAGGTGGGAGGGTCGTCGGCATGGACACCGCGGAGCAGCGAGTCATCGGTCCCGGCGCGGCCACCGAACGCGTCGACCCCCGGCACTGGCGGGTGCTGCTGGTCTGGCTGCAGGCCGCCTTCCGGGCCCCCGACCTCGCCACCGGCGCGGCCCTCGTCGCGCGGGTCGCCGCGGCCGCCGAGCGGCTCGGTGCCGTCCCGGACGTCACGCTGCGCCCCGACCACGTGCAGGTGCGCACCACCACCTGGTCCGTCCGCGGGCTGACCGAGGTGGACCTGGCGCTCGCGGAGGCGGTGTCGGCCGCCGCGGACGAGCTCGGGCTGGTCGGCGACCCGGCCCTGCTCACGTCGCAGGAGATCGCGATCGACGCGCTCGACATCCCGCGCGTCGCCCCGTTCTGGCGGGCGGTGCTCGGCTACGAGCCCGAGCCCGGCTCCGACCCCGACGACCCGGCGCTCGCCGACCCGGGCGCCCTCGGCCCGGGGTACTGGTTCCAGCAGATGGATGCCCCGCGCCCGCAGCGCAACCGGATCCACGTCGACGTCACCGTGCCGCACGACCAGGCCGAGGCCCGGGTCGCCGCGGCGCTCGCGGCCGGCGGCACCCTGCTGTCCGACCGGCGCGCGCCCGCGTTCTGGGTCCTGGCCGACCCCGAGGGCAACGAGGCCTGCGTGTGCACCTGGCAGGCCCGCGGGGACGGCTGACCGCGCCGGCGTCCGTCCGTGCCGGCGTCCGCCCGCGCGGGCAGGCGACGATGCCGGCGGCCGCCCGTGCCGTCTCGCTCCTCGGTCGATCACAGGACGGACGCCGGCCGCACCGTGACGTGCGCAGACGTACCGTGACCGGACGCCGCCGCCGCGGTGGCGCCCTGCTCGTCCGAAGGAGCCCCAGCGTGAGTCGTCCTCTGCGCTCTCGTACCTCGACCCACGGCCGCAACATGGCCGGCGCCCGCGCCCTCTGGCGCGCCACCGGCATGGGCTCCGAGGACTTCGGCAAGCCGATCATCGCGATCGCCAACTCGTACACCCAGTTCGTCCCGGGCCACGTGCACCTCAAGGACATGGGCGACCTCGTGGCCTCCGCGATCCAGGAGGCCGGCGGCGTCGCCAAGGAGTTCAACACCATCGCGGTCGACGACGGCATCGCGATGGGCCACGCCGGGATGCTCTACTCCCTGCCCAGCCGCGACCTGATCGCCGACTCGGTCGAGTACATGGTCCAGGCGCACTGCGCCGACGCCCTGGTGTGCATCTCCAACTGCGACAAGATCACGCCGGGCATGCTCAACGCGGCGCTGCGGCTGAACATCCCGGTGATCTTCGTGTCCGGCGGCCCGATGGAGGCCGGCAAGGCCGTCGTCGCCGACGGCGTCGCGAAGACGCACCTGAACCTGATCAACGCGATCAACTACTCGGCGGACGACAACGTCTCCGACCAGGCGCTGGCCACGGTCGAGGAGAACGCCTGCCCGACGTGCGGCTCGTGCTCCGGCATGTTCACCGCGAACTCGATGAACTGCCTGACCGAGGCGCTGGGCCTGTCGCTCCCGGGCAACGGCTCCACGCTGGCGACGCACAGCGCGCGCCGCGAGCTGTTCCTGGAGGCCGGCCGCACCATCGTCGACCTGGCCCGCCGGTACTACGACGACGAGGACGACACCGCGGCGCCCCGCGGCATCGCGACCCGCGCCGCGTTCGCGAACGCGATGGCCCTGGACGTCGCGATGGGTGGCTCGACCAACACCGTGCTGCACGTGCTGGCCGCGGCGCAGGAGGCGGAGGTCGACTTCACGCTCGAGGACATCGACGCGATCAGCCGCCGCGTGCCCTGCCTGGCCAAGGTCGCGCCGAACCACCCGGACTACCACATGGAGGACGTGCACCGGGCGGGCGGCATCCCCGCGCTGCTCGGCGAGCTCGACCGGGGCGGGCTGCTCGACCACGACGTGACCAGCGTCCACACCCCGACGCTGCGCGCCTGGCTGGACGACTGGGACGTCCGCGGCGGGAAGGCCACCGAGCGGGCCGTGGCGCTGTTCCACGCGGCCCCGGGCGGCGTCCGCACGACGCAGGCCTTCTCCACGTCGAACGTCTGGGAGTCGCTCGACACCGACGGCGCGTCGGGGTGCATCCGCGACGTCGCGCACGCCTACACCGTCGAGGGCGGCCTGGCCGTGCTGCGCGGCAACCTGGCCCAGGACGGCGCGATCATCAAGACCGCCGGCATCGACCCGGACGTGTTCCACTTCGTCGGCCGCGCGCTGGTGTGCGAGTCGCAGGACGAGGCCGTCGACAAGATCCTGCGCAAGGAGGTCGAGCCGGGTCACGTCGTGGTCGTGCGCTACGAGGGCCCGTCCGGCGGCCCCGGCATGCAGGAGATGCTCTACCCGACGTCGTTCATCAAGGGCCGCGGCCTCGGCAAGGTGTGCGCGCTGATCACCGACGGCCGGTTCTCCGGCGGGTCGAGCGGCATCTCGGTCGGCCACATCAGCCCCGAGGCAGCGGCCGGCGGCACGATCGGCCTGATCGAGGACGGCGACGAGATCGAGATCGACGTCGAGACCCGGCTCATCCGGGTCAACGTGCCCGACGAGGTGCTCGCGGACCGCCGCGCGAAGATGGAGGCCCGGGAGAACCCGTGGCAGCCGGTCGACCGCGACCGGTACGTCTCGCCCGCGCTCCAGGCGTACGCCGCGATGGCGACCAGCGCCGACCGCGGCGCCGTCCGCGACGTCAGCCGCCTGCGCCGCGGCTGACGCGGTCACGAGGCGAGACGCTCCGGCACGTCAGGAGCGTCTCCCCTCGTCCGCGCCTAGAGTCGGCTCATGACGACGACGCCCCGCGAGACCCCTGACATCAAGCCCCGCTCGCGCCAGGTCACCGACGGCATCGAGGCCACGGCCTCGCGCGGGATGCTCCGCGCCGTCGGGATGGGCGACGACGACTGGGTGAAGCCCCAGATCGGCGTCGCGAGCTCCTGGAACGAGATCACGCCCTGCAACCTGTCGCTGCAGCGGCTGGCCCAGGCGGTCAAGAGCGGCGTGCACGCCGGCGGCGGCTACCCGCTGGAGTTCGGCACCATCTCGGTGTCGGACGGCATCTCGATGGGCCACGAGGGGATGCACTTCTCGCTGGTGAGCCGGGACATCATCGCGGACAGCGTCGAGACGGTGATGCAGGCCGAGCGCCTGGACGGCTCCGTGCTGCTGGCGGGCTGCGACAAGTCGCTCCCCGGCATGCTCATGGCCGCGGCGCGTCTCGACCTGTCGAGCGTGTTCCTCTACGCGGGCTCGATCATGCCGGGCTGGGTGAAGCTCGAGGACGGCACCGAGAAGGACGTCACGCTGATCGACGCGTTCGAGGCGGTCGGTGCGTGCTCCCGCGGCCTGATGTCGAAGGGCGACCTGGACCGCATCGAGCGCGCCATCTGCCCGGGCGAGGGGGCCTGCGGCGGCATGTACACGGCGAACACGATGGCGTCGGTCGCCGAGGCGATGGGCATGTCGCTGCCGGGCTCCGCCGCCCCGCCGAGCGCCGACCGCCGCCGGGACAACTTCGCCATGCGCTCCGGCGAGGCGGTCGTGGAGCTGCTGCGGAAGGGCATCACCGCGCGGCAGATCATGACCAAGGAGGCGTTCGAGAACGCGATCGCCGTGGTGATGGCGTTCGGCGGCTCGACCAACGCGGTGCTGCACCTGCTGGCGATCGCGCACGAGGCCGAGGTCGACCTGACGCTCGACGACTTCAAGCGGGTCGCCGCCCGGGTGCCGCACCTCGGCGACCTGAAGCCGTTCGGCCGGTACGTCATGGCGGACGTCGACCGGATCGGCGGCGTGCCGGTCATCATGAAGGCGCTGCTGGACGCGGGCCTGATCCACGGCGACTGCCTGACCGTCACCGGCAAGACCGTCGCGGAGAACCTCGCCGACGTGGCGCCGCCCGACCCGGACGGCAAGATCCTGCGCGCGCTCGACAACCCGATCCACCACACCGGCGGGATCACGATCCTGGACGGGTCGCTGGCGCCCGAGGGCGCCGTGGTGAAGTCGGCCGGCTTCGACACGGACGTGTTCGAGGGCACCGCCCGGGTGTTCGAGCGCGAGCGCGGGGCCCTGGACGCGCTGGAGGACGGCACGATCCAGGCGGGCGACGTCGTGGTCATCCGGTACGAGGGGCCCAAGGGCGGCCCGGGCATGCGCGAGATGCTGGCGATCACCGGCGCCATCAAGGGCGCCGGGCTGGGCAAGGACGTGCTGCTGCTCACCGACGGCCGGTTCTCCGGCGGCACCACCGGCCTGTGCGTCGGTCACGTCGCGCCGGAGGCGGTCGACGCGGGCCCGATCGCGTTCGTCCGCGACGGCGACCGCATCCGGCTCGACGTCGCCCACGCGACGCTCGACCTGCTGGTGCCCGAGGAGGAGCTCGCCGCCCGCCGGGTCGGCTGGGCGCCGCTGCCCCCGCGGTACACCCGGGGCGTGCTGGCGAAGTACGCGAAGCTCGTGCAGTCGGCGTCGACCGGCGCGGTGCTGATCTGACACCGGCGCGCCGTCGGCCTGATCTGCGCGAACGCCCCCGCCGCGCCCGTCGCTCCCGCTAGGGTCGCGTCGGGGCGCCGGAGAGGTGCCCCGACGCGACGGGGGGGCGAGCGTGACGACGGAGCCGGCGCCGGCGGGGACCACCGCCGTCAGCACCCGCGGCCTGCGGAAGACCTACCGGCACCGCGGCCGCCAGGTCGTCGCCGTGGGCGGCCTGGACCTGGACGTGCCGCTCGGCGGCGTGCACGGGTTCCTGGGCCCGAACGGCGCGGGCAAGACGACGACGATCCGGATGCTGCTCGGGCTCATCCGCCCCGACTCGGGTGTCGTGCGCGTGCTCGACCGCCCGGTCCCCGACGCGCTGCCCGAGGTCGTCGCCCGGGTCGGGGCGATCGTCGAGTCGCCGAGGTTCTTCCCGGCGTTCTCCGGGCGGCGGAACCTCGAGCTGCTCGCCGCCGGGATCGGGGCGCCCGCCGCCCGGGTGGACCGGGTGCTCGCCGACGTCGGCCTCGCCGACCGGGCGTCCAGCCCCTTCCGCACCTACTCCCTCGGCATGAAGCAGCGGCTGGCGATCGCGTCCACGCTGCTCAAGGACCCCGAGCTGGTGATCTTCGACGAGCCGACGAACGGCCTCGACCCCGCGGGCATCCACGAGGTGCGGCAGACGATGCGCGACCTCGCCGCGGCCGGGAAGACCGTGCTGGTGTCCAGCCACATCCTCGCCGAGGTGCAGCAGGTCGCGGACACGGTGTCGATCGTGACGCAGGGCCGCCTCGTCGCCGGCGGCCGGATGGCGGACCTGCTCGCGGCGGCCGGCGCACGGGAGACCCGGGTCGGCGTCGAGCGGCCCGACCAGGCCGCGGGGGTGCTGACCGGGCGCGGCTGGGCGGTGCGGCCCGACGGGGCGGGCGGGCTGCTCGTCACCGGGGCGGCGCCCGCGGACATCACCCGGGCGCTCGCCGACCACGGGCTGTACCTGCACGAGCTCGCGCCGGGGCGCGCCGACCTGGAGCAGGTGTTCCTCGCGCTGACCGGCACGGGCGCGGAGGGCACGGCCGCCGCGCACCAGGGCCGGCCGGCGCCGCACGGACGGCGGGCGCGCGCATGAGCGCCCCGCAGGGCACCGCCCGCCGCCCGGACGCGCGCCCCGCCGGCGCCGGTGCCGACCCGGCCGGCGCCCGCTCCGCCCACCTCGGGCTGGTGCGCGTCGAGGCGCGCCGGTTCCGGTACCGCGCGGCGATCCGGTGGCTGGCGCTGCTCGCGGTCGTCGGCGCGCTCGTGGTCGTGGCGAGCGTGTTCGCCTCGGCCCGGCCCCCGTCGGAGCGCGCGATCGCGGAGGCGGAGCAGCAGTACGCCTTCGCGCAGCAGGACTGGGCCGAGAACGGCGAGCAGTACGTCGCCGACTGCCGGGAGGGCGAGGCGCTCGCCCAGGAGACGGACCCCGGCGCGGACTGGGGCTGCGACGACCTGGAGCCCCGCCTCGACGCGTACCTGCCGGTCCAGCCGACGCTGGCGGACTCCGGCCCGTCCTGGGCGTCGGGGGTGACGACCTTCCTGCTCCTGCTCGCGTTCGCGGCGGGGGTGACCTTCGTGACCGCTGAGATCGGCTCCGGGTCCCTCGGGACGTGGCTGACGTTCGTGCCCCGGCGCGGCCGGGTCTACGCGAGCAAGGTGGCCGTCGCGGCCGGTGGCGTGCTGGTGCCGACGGCGGTGGCGCTCGCGGTCACGGTCGGGGGCGCGTGGGTCGCGGCCGCGGTGAACGACGCGGTCGGCGACCTGACCGGGGCGTGGTGGGCCGACCTCGGGTGGCAGGCGCTGCGCGCGCTGGTGGCCGCGGCGGCGCTCGGGGCGGTCGGCGCCGCCCTCGGCTTCCTGGTCCGCAGCGCCGCCGGGGCGCTCGGTGTCGGCGTCGGCTGGCTGCTGCTGGTCGACGGCGTGCTGGTGGGCTTCCTCCCCGCGCTGACCCCGTGGACGGTGCGGACCTCGCTGACCGCGTGGCTCGAGGGCGGAACGACGTACTGGGTCACGGTGCCGTGCGGGCAGGTGGACGGCGCCCCGCAGGCCGGGGTGTGCACGGCCGAGCGGACGGTCTCGATGCTGCACGGCGGGGTGCTGCTCGCGGTCGTGACGATCGCCCTGGTGGTGCTCGGCGGCCTGGTGTTCCGGCGCCGCGACGTGGACTGACGTCCGCTGCGTGCGTCCGCGCCGCGTGACAGGGTGGGGCGCATGGCATGGACCGTCGAGGACGCACCGTGGTGGACCCGAGCCGTCGTCTACCAGATCTACCCGAGGTCGTTCCAGGACTCCGACGGCGACGGCGTCGGCGACCTGCGCGGGATCATCTCCCGGCTCGACCACCTCGGCGCCCTGGGCGTCGACGTGGTGTGGCTGTCGCCGATCTACCGCTCGCCGCAGGACGACAACGGCTACGACATCAGCGACTACCAGGACGTCGACCCGTCGTTCGGCACGCTCGCGGACCTGGACGAGCTGATCGCCGGGCTGCACGAGCGCGGGATGAAGCTGCTCATGGACCTGGTGGTGAACCACACGTCCGACGAGCACCCGTGGTTCCTCGAGAGCCGCAGCGGCCCGGGCAGCCCGAAGCGCGACTGGTACTGGTGGCGGCCCCCGCGCGACGGCATGGCGCCGGGGCAGCCCGGCGCCGAGCCCACCAACTGGCACTCGTTCTTCTCGGGCTCGACCTGGGAGCTGGACGAGGCGTCCGGCGAGTACTACCTGCACCTGTTCAGCCGGAAGCAGCCGGACCTCAACTGGGAGAACCCGGAGGTCCGGCAGGCCGTCTACGCCATGATGCGCTGGTGGCTGGACCGCGGGGTCGACGGCTTCCGGATGGACGTCATCAACCTGATCTCCAAGGACACGGCGCTGCCGGACGGGCCGGTGATCGCGGGGGTGTGGGGCGACGGCAGCCCGCACTACACGGACGGCCCGCGGGTGCACGAGTACCTGCAGGAGATGCACCGCGAGGTGTTCGAGGGCCGCGCCGACCGGCTGCTGACCGTGGGGGAGACCCCGGGCGTCACGCTGGAGGAGGCGCGGAAGTACACCGACCCCGCCCGGCGGGAGGTCGACATGGTGTTCCAGTTCGAGCACGTCGGGCTGGACCACGGCCCGGGCGGCAAGTTCGACCCGAAGCCCCTGCGGCTGACCGACCTCAAGGCGACCTTCGGGCGGTGGCAGGCGGGTCTGGCGGAGGCCGGCTGGAACAGCCTGTACTGGGACAACCACGACCAGCCGCGCGTGGTGTCCCGGTTCGGCGACGACGGGAAGCACCGCCGGGAGTCGGCGAAGGCGCTCGCCACGCTGCTGCACCTGCACCGCGGGACGCCGTACGTCTACCAGGGCGAGGAGCTCGGGATGACGAACGCGCACTTCACGCGGTTCGACCAGTACCGGGACATCGAGTCGGTCAACCACGTCGCCCAGGCCCGGACCCTCGCGTCGGCGACCGACGAGCAGCTGCTCGCGGGTCTCGCGGCGATGAGCCGGGACAACGCGCGCACGCCCGTGCAGTGGGACGGCTCGCCGCAGGCCGGGTTCACCACCGGCACGCCGTGGCTGGCCGTGAACCCGAACCACGCCGAGATCAACGCGGCCGCGGAGCGCGCCGACCCCGAGTCGGTGTTCCACCACCACCGGCGGCTGATCGAGCTCCGGCACACCGACCCGGTGGTCGCGCTCGGCGACTTCACGATGCTGCTGCCCGAGGACGAGCAGGTCTACGCGTACACCCGGGAGCTCGACGGGGACGCGCTGCTCGTCGTCGTCAACGTGTCGGGCGAGGAGCGGGTCGTCGACCTCGGGGACGCGTGGCCGACGGCGGAGGACGGCGGCTGGGGCGACCTGGTGCTCGGGACGCACGCCGAGGCCGGGGAGCCGACGACGCTGCGTCCGTGGGAGGCGCGGGTGGTGCGCCGGCGCTGAGGCGGCCGGGCGTCACTGCTGGACGTCGACCACCACGCGCACCGGGTCGGGGAGCAGGTAGGCGCGGAACGGGCGCGGCTCGCCCGTCACGCCCACGAACGCCTGGGACTGGGCCTCGAAGGTGCCGAGCAGGACGGCCTCGGTGACCGCGGTCGTGCCGGCGGCGGTGACCGGCTGCCGCAGGGGGAACTCGGTCAGACCGGTGTCGTGCGGGTAGGCGGTGCCGGTGAGCACGACCTGCAGCGGGCTGTCGCCGGCGACGTCGACGGTCTCGCCGGTCGGGTCCTCGACGGCCGCGTCGACGTACTCGACCCGCCAGCCCGGCGTCCCGGTGCCGCCGAGCTCGAACACGACGCGGTCGTAGCCGTCGTGGTGGCCGACGCGGACGTCCGTCACGGTGAGCGCCGCGTCGGCGGAGGCGTCGGCGGTGTCGGCGGCGGTGTCGGCCGGGAACGCGGGCGCCGCGGCGTCGGCGTCCGCGTCGGTCGCGTCACCGGTGGCCGTGGCCGTGGGCGTCGGCGTCACCGCGGGGGAGGTGGTCGCGGGCGGGGCGGCGCTGGTGGACGCGTCGCCGGTCGGGCCGTCGTCCGCGCCGCCGCACGCGGCGACCAGGGCGAGCAGCGCGACGGCGGACCCCGCGAGGAGCGGGCGGCGGGCGGACGTGCGGGTGCGAGTCATGGGACCGAGGCTAGGAGCGCGGCGGTCGCGCGGCCGGGAGGCGCGGGACGCGGCGGGTCACGACTCGATACCGATCACCAGATGGACTCGTGGACCACGATGTGAGACGGCCCCGGCCGGGCGTGACACCCGACCGGCCGGGGCGTAGTGTCACGTGGCATGCGGACGAACCTCCTCCTCGTAGTACTTCCCGGGCGCGCCGGCTAGAGCCACGCACGGAAGGCTCGTCAGCGCGCGCACCCCTCGATCCGCCCGGCATCTCGGGCCCGGGGGGTTTTTTCGTGCCGACGCAGCCCCACCGCGCGGCACCACGCGGCCCCCCGGCCGCCGCAGCAGCACC
Source organism: Cellulomonas hominis (assembly GCF_005239125.1). GTDB lineage: Bacteria > Actinomycetota > Actinomycetes > Actinomycetales > Cellulomonadaceae > Cellulomonas > Cellulomonas hominis_A. Next base: position 20,319 of record NZ_SZYE01000030.1, read on the forward strand.
GCTCCACCCGCACAGACGCAGGAGACACCGATGGTCCAGGGCCCCCACCCGGCACCGCCCCGCAGGCCGGCCACGCCCGCAGCGCCCGCCGGCGCGCCCGAGCCGCGCGAGCCCGCGCGACTCGCCGAGCCGACCGCCGCCCGCCCGCGCCCGGTCGTCACCGAGCAGGTCACCGGCGCGAAGTCGATCGTCCGCTCGCTCGAGGAGGCCGGCGCCGAGGTGGTCTTCGGCATCCCCGGCGGCGCGATCCTGCCGACCTACGACCCGCTGATGGACTCGACCCGGCTCCGGCACATCCTCGTGCGGCACGAGCAGGGCGGCGGCCACGCGGCGACCGGCTACGCGCAGGCCACCGGCAAGGTCGGCGTCACGATGGCCACCTCGGGCCCCGGCGCGACCAACCTGGTGACGCCCATCGCCGACGCCAACATGGACTCGATCCCGCTGGTCGCGATCACCGGCCAGGTCGGCGCCTCGCTGATCGGCACGGACGCGTTCCAGGAGGCCGACATCGTCGGCATCACGCTGCCGATCACCAAGCACAACTTCCTGGTGACCGACCCGGACGAGATCCCGCGGACGATCGCCGAGGCGTTCCACATCGCCTCGACCGGCCGACCCGGGCCCGTGCTGGTGGACATCGCCAAGTCGGCCATGCAGACCGACACCACCTTCACCTGGCCGCAGCAGCTGGACCTGCCGGGCTACCACCCGGTGACCAAGCCGCACGGCAAGCAGATCCGCGAGGCCGCCCGGCTGCTGGCCACCGCGCGCCGCCCGGTGCTGATGGTCGGCGGCGGCGTGATCCGCTCCGGCGCGTCCGCCGAGCTGCGCCGCCTGGTGGACGAGTCCGGTGCCGCCGTGGTGACCACGCTGATGGCCCGCGGCGCGCTGCCCGACACGCACCCCCAGCACCTCGGCATGCCCGGCATGCACGGCACCGTGGCCGCGGTCGCCGCGCTGCAGAAGGCCGACCTGGTCGTGGCGCTCGGCGCCCGGTTCGACGACCGCGTCACCGGCAAGCTGTCGTCGTTCGCGCCGAACGCCACGATCGTGCACGCCGACATCGACCCCGCGGAGATCGGCAAGAACCGCGCGGCGGACGTCCCGATCGTCGGCGACCTGCGCGAGGTCATCGCGGACCTGCTGCCCGAGCTCGCCCGCGAGCAGGCGCACCACGGCAAGCCCGACCTCGAGGCGTGGTGGCAGCAGATCGACTCGTGGCGCGAGACGTTCCCGCTGGGCTACGACGAGCCGACGGACGGCCACCTGGCGCCGCAGCACGTGATCTCCCGGATCGGCGAGCTGTCCGGGCCGGAGTCGATCTTCGTGTCCGGCGTCGGCCAGCACCAGATGTGGGCCGCGCAGTTCATCAAGTACCAGCGCCCGAACTCGTGGCTGAACTCCGGCGGCCTCGGCACCATGGGCTTCTCGGTGCCGGCGGCGATGGGCGCGAAGGTCGGCGCCCCGGACCGCACGGTGTGGGCGATCGACGGCGACGGCTGCTTCCAGATGACCAACCAGGAGCTCGCCACCTGCACGATCAACGAGATCCCGATCAAGGTCGCGGTGATCAACAACTCCTCGCTGGGCATGGTCCGCCAGTGGCAGACGCTGTTCTACGAGTCCCGGTACTCGAACACCGACCTGCACACCGGCCACGGCACCATCCACGTCCCCGACTTCGTGAAGCTCGCCGACGCCTACGGCGCGGTCGGCCTGCGCTGCGAGACCACCGCGGACGTGGACGCCACGATCAAGCGCGCGATGGAGATCGACGACCAGCCCGTGGTCGTGGACTTCACGGTGTCGCGCGACTCGATGGTGTGGCCGATGGTCGCCGCCGGCGTGAGCAACGACGACATCCAGTACGCCCGGGGCATCTCCCCGGCGTGGGACCGTGAGGACTGAAGAGATCATGAGCCGTCACACCCTCTCCGTCCTCGTGGAGAACAAGCCCGGCGTGCTGACCCGCGTCGCCGGCCTGTTCGCCCGCCGGTCCTTCAATATCCACTCCCTCGCGGTGGGCCCGACCGAGCACGACGAGATCTCCCGGATCACCGTCGTCGTCGACGTCGACGCGCTGCCCCTGGAGCAGGTCACCAAGCAGCTCAACAAGCTGATCAACGTGATCAAGATCGTCGAGCTCGAGGACGCCGCCTCCGTGCAGCGCGAGCTCCTGCTGGTCAAGGTCCGCGCCGAGGGCGCCCTGCGGACCCAGGTCCTCGAGGTGGTCGAGCTGTTCCGGGCGCACGTCGTCGACGTCGTCCCGGACACCGTCACCATCGAGGCGACCGGCAGCCCGGGCAAGCTCACGGCGCTGCTCGCGGCGCTGGAGCCGTTCGGCGTCCGCGAGATCGTCCAGTCCGGCACCGTGGCCATCGGCCGCGGGCCCCGCTCCATCACGGACCGCGCGCTCGAGCGCGTCAGCCGGTCCGCCTGATCCGTCCGTCCGCACGACCCCGCACACACAAGGAGAACCATCGTGGCTGAGCTGTTCTACGACGACGACGCCGACCTGTCGATCATCCAGAGCAAGAAGGTCGCCGTCATCGGCTACGGCAGCCAGGGGCACGCGCACGCGCTGAACCTGCGCGACTCGGGCGTCGACGTGACCGTCGGCCTCCGCGAGGGCTCGGCCTCCCGCGCCAAGGCGGAGAACGAGGGCCTCAAGGTCGCCACGGTGGCCGAGGCCGTCCAGGGCGCCGACGTCGTCGTGATCCTCGCGCCGGACCAGGTGCAGCGGCACATCTACCGCGACGAGATCGCCCCCAACCTGACCGAGGGCGCCGCCCTCGTCTTCGGCCACGGCTTCAACATCCGGTTCGGCTACATCAAGCCCGAGGCCGGCCACGACATCGTCATGGTCGCCCCCAAGGGCCCGGGCCACCTCGTGCGCCGCGAGTACGTCGACGGCCGCGGCGTGCCGGTGATCGTCGCCGTCGAGCAGGACGCGTCCGGCTCCGCCTGGGACCTCGCGCTGTCCTACGCCAAGGGCATCGGCGGCCTGCGCGCCGCCGGCATCAAGACCACGTTCACCGAGGAGACCGAGACCGACCTGTTCGGCGAGCAGGCCGTCCTCTGCGGCGGTGTGTCCCAGCTGATCCAGTACGGCTTCGAGACGCTGACCGAGGCGGGCTACCAGCCCGAGGTCGCGTACTTCGAGGTGCTGCACGAGCTGAAGCTGATCGTCGACCTGATCTTCGAGGGCGGCATCACCAAGCAGCGCTGGTCCGTCTCCGACACGGCCGAGTACGGCGACTACGTCTCCGGCCCGCGCGTCATCACGCCGGACGTGAAGGAGAACATGAAGGCCGTCCTCGCGGACATCCAGAACGGCGCCTTCGCCGAGCGGTTCATCACGGACCAGGACAACGGGGCGCCGGAGTTCACCGAGCTGCGTGCCAAGGGCCAGAACCACCCGATCGAGCCCGTGGGCCGCGAGCTGCGCAAGCTGTTCGCCTGGGTGAAGCCGTCCGACACGGACTACGTCGAGGGCTCCGCCGCGCGCTGACCCGCGCGCGCCGTCCCCGCACGCGCGCCGGGGCAGGGCCGGGACGGCCCTGTCCCGGCGTCGTGGTTTCCGCTCGAGTCCGGGAGGATGGGCCGCATGACCGACGACGCCGCCACGCCCGACGCCGCCAGCACGCACGCCGACCAGATCCTCCGGTTCTGGGAGGTCGCCCGGGTGCGCGCCGGGGTGATGCGGGTCGCCGCCGTCACCGGGCCGGGGATCGCCGGGTCGCTGGTGCCGCCGTCCTGGGCGTTCGGCGACGACCCGGCGCTCGCGGACGCCGCGCTCGCCCTGGTGCTCGACGGCACCAAGACCGCCACGTCGACGGCCCTGCCCGAGTTCTCCCACGCCGACGAGCCGCTGCCGGTCAAGGGCGACCTGTCGATCGTGACCGACGGCGCCGGCCGGCCCGGTGCGCTGATCCGCACCACGCGGGTCGAGACGGTGCCGTTCGGGGAGGTCGACGAGGAGATCGCGGCGGCCGAGGGGGAGGGCGACCGGACGCTCGCGTCCTGGCGGGCGGAGCACGAGGCGTCCTGGCGCCGGGTGCTGGCGCCGCTGGGGGAGGAGCTCACGGGAGCGACGCCCGTCGTCGTCGAGCGGTTCGAGCTGCTGTACCCGCGGCCCGGCGACCGCAGCCCGTCCGAGGCCTGAGACGGTCGTCCCGGTTCGTAAGACGACTGACTAGGGTGGACAGCATGGCGCAGCGCATCAACCTGGCCGTCGTCGCGGGTGACGGCATCGGCACCGAGGTCGTGGAGCAGGGGCTCCTCGCCCTCGACGCGGCCCTGTCCGGCTCGGGCAGCACGGTCACCACGACCGACTTCGACCTGGGCGCGCGCCGCTGGCACGCGACCGGCGAGACGCTGACCGACACGGACCTCGAGGCGATCCGCTCGCACGACGCGATCCTGCTCGGCGCCATCGGCGACCCGAGCGTGCCGTCCGGCGTGCTCGAGCGCGGCCTGCTGCTCAAGCTGCGGTTCGCCCTGGACCACTACGTGAACCTGCGGCCCGCCAAGCTGTACCCCGGCGTGGTCTCCCCGCTCGCGAACCCGGGCGACGTCGACTTCGTGGTCGTCCGCGAGGGCACCGAGGGCCCGTACGTCGGCAACGGCGGCGCGATCCGCGTGGGCACCCCGCACGAGATCGCCAACGAGGTCTCGGTCAACACCGCGTTCGGCGTCGAGCGGGTGGTGCGCGACGCGTTCGCCCGCGCCGCGGCCCGCCCCCGCAAGAAGCTCACGCTCGTGCACAAGCACAACGTCCTGGTGCACGCCGGGCACCTGTGGCGGCGCACGGTCGAGGCCGTGAACGCCGAGTTCCCGGACGTGACCGTCGACTACCTGCACGTGGACGCCGCGACGATCTTCCTGGTGACCGACCCCGCGCGGTTCGACGTGATCGTCACCGACAACCTGTTCGGCGACATCCTCACCGACCTCGCCGGCGCGATCGTCGGCGGCATCGGCCTGGCCGCGTCCGCGAACATCAACCCGGACCGCACCGCGCCGAGCATGTTCGAGCCGGTGCACGGCTCCGCCCCCGACATCGCCGGGCAGGGCAAGGCCGACCCCACCGCGACGGTGCTCTCCGTCGCGCTGCTGCTCGACCACCTGGGTGAGCGCGAGGCCGCGGCCCGCGTCGAGGCCGCCGTCGCGGCGGACGTGGCCGAGCGCGGCACGCGAGTACGGTCGACGGCCGAGGTGGGCAAGGACCTCGCCGCGCGCATCGCCGGCTAGTCCCCGCCCGCGCGGGGCGCAGCGCCGCTCTCCCGCCGTCCCACCCCGGCCGTCGCCCAGGTACCGTCAGATCAGACTCCTGGTGAAAGGCCGCAGACTCATGAGCATCTCCGACACGACCGACCTCGGCTCCTTCGAGATCCGTCCCACCGACACCCCGACGCCGGACGCCGAGCGGGAGTCGCTGCTCGCCACGCCGAAGTTCGGCACCGTGTTCACCGACCACATGGCCCGCGTCTCCTGGACGCAGGGCCTGGGCTGGCACGACCGCCGGGTCGAGAAGTACGGCCCGCTGCTGCTCGACCCCGCCACCGCGGTGCTGCACTACGCCCAGGAGATCTTCGAGGGCCTGAAGGCGTACCGGCACGACGACGGGTCCGTGTGGTCGTTCCGGCCCCGCGCCAACGCCGAGCGCCTGCAGCGCTCCGCCCACCGCCTCGCGCTGCCCCCGCTGCCCACCGAGGACTTCCTCGGCGCGGTGACCGCCCTCGTGCGGACCGACGTGGACTGGGTGCCGTCGGGGGAGGAGACCAGCCTCTACCTGCGCCCGTTCATGTACGCGTCGGAGGCGTTCCTCGGCGTGCGCCCGTCGATGGAGGCCGAGTTCCTCGTCATCGCGTCCCCGGTCGGGTCGTACTTCTCGGGCGGCGTGCAGCCGGTGTCGATCTGGGTGTCCGAGGACTACGCGCGCGCCGCGGCCGGCGGCACCGGCGCGGCCAAGTGCGGCGGCAACTACGCCGCCAGCCTGCTCCCGCAGCAGGAGGCCCAGGCCCGCGGCTGCGAGCAGGTGTGCTTCCTCGACGCCGCCACCGGCACGCTCCTCGAGGAGCTCGGCGGCATGAACGTGTTCGTCGTCGGCGCCGACGGGTCGGTATCCACGCCGCGGCTCACCGGGTCGATCCTGGAGGGCGTGACGCGCTCCTCCATCCTGCAGCTGCTCACCGAGGACGGCCGCGAGGTCACCGAGCGGGACATCCCGCTGGCCGAGCTGCTCGCCGGCCTGCGCGACGGGAGCGTCGCCGAGGTGTTCGCCTGCGGCACCGCCGCGGTCGTCACGCCGATCGGCCGGCTCGCCGGCGGCGACTTCGACGTGACCGTGGGCGACGGCGGCGCGGGCCCGGTCATGCAGAGCATCCGGCAGCGCCTGACCGACATCCAGTACGGCCGCGCCGCGGACCCGCACGGCTGGATGCACCGCCTCGTCTGACCGCCGGCGTCGGCCCCGTCCCGCACGCTGGACGGGGCTGACGCCGGGCGTGACGTGTGCCACCATGAGCCCATGGCCCTCCCGATCGTCATCGCCTAGCGCGTCCGCCCCACCCCGCGGACGCGCCGACCTCCCGAACCCGGGGGGTCTTTTTGTTGCTCGACCCGCACGCCCACCCGGCGCGCACCCCCGGCAGCTCGCCTCGTCCCCTCGCCGAGAGAAGCACTTCCCGTGACCGAGCCCACCCGCACGGACGCCGCCCCCGCGACCCTGCCCCGGGGCGGCGCCGCCCACCCCGTGGCCGACGCACCCGCGGCGTTCGACGTCTACGACACCACGCTCCGTGACGGCGCCCAGCAGGAGGGGATGAACCTCTCGGTCGCCGACAAGCTGGCGATCGCCCCGCTGCTCGACGACCTCGGCGTGGGCTACATCGAGGGCGGCTGGCCGGGCGCGATCCCGAAGGACACCGAGTTCTTCGCGCGGGCGGCCAAGGAGCTCGACCTCCGGCACGCCGTGCTCGCCGCGTTCGGCGCCACCCGCAAGCCGGGCGTCCGGGCCTGGGACGACCCGCAGCTGCGGGCGCTGCTCGACTCCGAGGCGCCGGTGGTCACGCTCGTCGCCAAGTCGGACTCGCGGCACGTCGAGCGCGCCCTGCGCACCACCGGGGCGGAGAATCTCGCCATGGTCGCCGACTCGGTGCGCCTGCTCGTCGGCGAGGGGCGCCGGGTCGTGGTCGACGCCGAGCACTTCTTCGACGGCTTCCGGTTCGACCCCGGGTACGCGCGGGACGTCGTGCTCGCGGCCGTCGAGGCCGGCGCCGAGACCGTGGTGCTGTGCGACACCAACGGCGGGATGCTGCCGTTCGGCGTCACCGAGGTCGTCCGCGACCTGCGCGCCGCGCTCGGCACCGCGGACCCGCTCACCCGGCTCGGCGTGCACGCGCACAACGACTCCGGCTGCGCCGTGGCGAACTCGCTCGCGGCCGTCGAGGCGGGGGCCGTGCACCTGCAGGGCACCGTGAACGGCTACGGCGAGCGCACCGGCAACGCCGACCTGCTCGCGACGGTCGCCAACCTCGAGCTCAAGACCGGCCGCAGCGTGCTGGTCCCGCCCGCCGACCGGCCGGGCGGCCTCGGCGAGATGACCCGGATCGCGCACCAGATCAGCGAGATCACCAACATCGCCCCGTTCGCCCGCCAGCCGTACGTCGGCGCGAGCGCGTTCGCGCACAAGGCCGGGCTGCACGCCTCGGCGATCCGCGTCGACCCCGACCTGTACCAGCACATCGACCCGCAGGCCGTCGGCAACGACATGCGGATGCTCGTCTCCGAGATGGCCGGTCGCGCGTCCATCGAGCTCAAGGGCCGCGAGCTCGGCTTCGACCTGTCCGGGCAGGACGAGGTGCTGACCCGGGTCACCAACCGGGTCAAGGACGCCGAGGCCCAGGGCTACACCTACGACGCCGCGGACGCGTCGTTCGAGCTGCTGCTCGCCGAGGAGGTCGACGGCACCCGCCCGGCGTACTTCCGGGTCGAGTCCTGGCGAGCCATCGTCGAGCGCGCGGGCTCCCGCGGCACCACGGCGACGGCCGAGGCCACCGTCAAGCTGCACGCCGGCGGGGAGCGCATCGTCGCCACCGGGGAGGGCAACGGCCCGGTCAACGCCCTCGACCAGGCGCTGCGGCTCGCCCTGCTGCGGGTGTACCCGGAGCTGGCGGAGTTCGAGCTGATCGACTTCAAGGTGCGCATCCTCGACGCCATGCACGGCACCGACGCCGTGACGCGCGTGCTGATCGAGACCACGGACGGGAAGACCGCGTGGAGCACCGTGGGCGTCGGCCCGAACGTGATCGAGGCGTCCTGGGAGGCGCTGACGGACTCGGCGATCTGGGGCCTGCGCAACCGCGGCATCACCCCCCGCTGACGCACGCGCCGCGCCCTCCCCGCGCCCTGCGCTCCGCGCCCCGCGTTCGCCGAGACGGCAATTCTCGGCTGCGTCCCGGCGTCCGCGCACAGTCGAGAGTTGCCATCTCGGCGGGGGTGGCGGGCAAGGTGGGGGCGTGAGAGTCGTGGTCGCGGTGGACGCGTTCAAGGGGTGCCTCTCGAGCGCGGACGCGGGGGAGGCCGTCGCCGCGGGCGTGCGCGCCGCGGCACCGGACGCCCAGGTGCGGGTCGTGCCGGTCGCCGACGGCGGCGAGGGGACCGTGGACGCGCTGCTCGCGGGTGCGGGCGTGAGCCGCGTCCGGGAGGCGGTGCGGGTCGTCGACGCGGTCGGCCGGCCGGTCGACGCCGGGTACGCCCTGCTCGACGGCGGGTCGACCGCGGTCGTCGAGGCCGCCTCCTGCGTCGGGCTCGGGCAGGTCGACGTCGGCCCCGACCTGCCGCCGCGCGCCGGGTCCGCGGGCCTCGGGCTGCTGGTCCGGCACGCCGTCGACCGCGGGGCGCGGCGGGTGGTGGTCGCGCTCGGCGGCACCGCGTGCACGGACGGCGGGATCGGGCTCCTGGTGGCGCTCGGCGCGCGCGTGCGGGACGACGCCGGCGACCCGGTGGCGGCCCCCGGGCCGAACCCCCTGTGGCGGTTCGGGTCGCTGGACGCGCTGCCGGACCTCCGGGGTGTCGAGCTCGTCGTGCTGACCGACGTCGACAGCCCGCTGCACGGACCCGCCGGCGCGGCGCACGTGTTCGGCCCGCAGAAGGGCGCGACGCCCGAGCAGGTGGCGCACCTCGACAGGCGGCTGGCCGCGTGGGGTGCGGCGCTCGCGGCGCGCGGGCGCCCCGTCGCGGACC
>NZ_SZYE01000310.1 GCF_005239125.1 Cellulomonas hominis
TCGTCGTACCGGGCGCGGCCGCGCACGCGACGCCGCCCGCGGTGCGGGAGGTGCTGGCGGAGACGCTGCGCCGCGGCGGGGTGACGCTCGCGCTCGCCCACCGGCACGAGCCCGACGACCCCGAGCCGCACCCGGCCGACGCCGGGGCCGCGGACGCCGTCGCGGACGCGGCCGCCCGCTGCGGCGTGCGGCTGCTGGACAGCCTGGTGCTGCGCGGCGAGGCGTGGACGTCGGTGCTGCCGGCACCAGGGGGCAGGATGAGCGACGTGACCGACGCGCAGCCCACCCTCCGGATCGCCGCGGCGGTCATCGTCGACGACCGGGGCCGCTGGCTCCTCGTCCGCAAGCGGGACACCACCGCCTACATGCAGGCCGGCGGCAAGATCGAGCCCGGTGAGGACCCGCGCGCCGCGGTCGTCCGGGAGATCGGGGAGGAGCTCGCGGTGGTCGTCGACCCCGCGCTCGTCCGGGACCTCGGTCGCCGGGACGCGCCCGCCGCGAACGAGCCGGGGCACCGCCTCGAGGCGCACGTGTTCGCCGTCGACGGGGTGACCGGGGCCGTGCCGACCGCCGAGATCGCGGAGGCGGTGTGGGTGACGCCCGCCGAGGCCGCGCGGCTGCCGCTCGCGCCGCTCACCGTCGACCTGCTGCGCGAGGCGGGCGCGGCGGCCTGAGGCACCGCGCCGGGTCGTGACCCGACGCCGGGGCGGCCGAGCGGCGCCCCGCCCGCCTCCGGCTGACGACGCCCGCCGCCCGGCCTAGGGTCGGGGCATGGCCCGCTCGATCGCGACGAACACGACCGTCGACCTGCCCGCGCTGCTGGACTTCGTCCGCGCCCGGCACCACCTGCTGCTCGCGACCGCCCGGCGCGACGGCCGCCCGCAGATCTCCCCGGTCAGCGGCGGCGTCGACGACCGGGGGCGCCTCGTCATCTCGACGTACCCCGGCCGCGCCAAGACCGTGAACGCCGAGCGCGACCCGCGGGTGTCGGTGCTCGTGCTGTCGGACGAGTGGGACGGCCCCTGGGTGCAGGTCGACGGCGACGCCGAGGTGCTGCACATGCCGGAGGCCGAGGACGCGCTGGTCGACTACTACCGGTGCATCGCGGGCGAGCACCCGGACTGGGACGAGTACCGCGCAGCGATGCGGGTGCAGGGCAAGAGCCTCATCCGGGTCACCCCGACGCGGTGGGGCCCGGTCGCCACGGGCGGCTTCCCCGCGGACGTCGCCGCACGCCTGGACGGCTGAGCGCGCGGCCGCACGCCCGACGCGCGGCCGACGTGTCCGCCGCGACCCCGGGCGTCAGCCCCAGACCAGCGCCTGCGCCGGGTCCTCCAGCACCGCCGCGACGTCGGCGAGCACCATCGACCCGAGCGCGCCGTCCACCAGCCGGTGGTCGACGCTCAGGGCGAGCTGCGTGACGTGCCGGACCTTGATCTTGCCCTTGTGCACCCACGGCTGCTCGCGGATCGCGCCGAACGCCAGGATCGCGGCCTCGCCCGGGTTGAGGATCGGGGTGCCGGTGTCGATGCCGAACACGCCGACGTTCGTGATCGTGATCGTGCCGTCGGACATGTCCCGCGGGGTGACCTTGCCCGCGCGCGCCGTGGAGGTGAGCGCGGCGAGGCCCTCGGCCAGGTCGTGCAGGCCGAGCCGGTGCGCGTCCTTGATGTTCGGCACGACGAGACCGCGGGGGGTCGCCGCGGCGATGCCCAGGTTCACGTAGTGCTTGTAGACGATCTCCTGCGCGGCCTCGTCCCAGGACGCGTTGACGTCCGGGTGCCGGCGGACGGCGAGCAGCAGCGCCTTGGCGGCGATGAGCAGCGGGGTGACGCGGACGTCCGCGAACTCCTTGTCCTGGCGGAGCCGCTGGACGAGCTTCATGGTCCGGGTGACGTCGACGGTCTGGAACACCGTGACGTGCGGGGCCGTGAACGCGGAGGTCACCATCGCCTCGGCGGTGCGCTTGCGGACCGACTTCACCGGGACGCGGGTCTGCCGGCCGTCCGGCGACACGGTGCCGGACGCGAGCCACGGCTGGTCGTCGGCGGGGTAGGTCGCGAGCACGCGCGCCTCGGCCGCGGCCTGGTGCGCGAGCACGTCCTCGCGGGTGACGATGCCGCCCGGCCCGGTCGGCACCACGGAGTCGAGGTCGACGCCGAGGTCGCGGGCGACCTTGCGCACCGGCGGCTTGGCCAGGGCGCGGCGGCCGGAGACCGCGGCGGGCTCCCCCGTGGGGACCGCGCCCGGGCGGACGGTGGGCATGGCGGACGGCGCGGCGGCCGACGGAGCCGCGGCCGCGCCCCGCGAG
>NZ_SZYE01000311.1 GCF_005239125.1 Cellulomonas hominis
GTCAGTTCAGCAACCACGTCGTCGTGCTGCTGTGGGGGTACGCGTTCTTCGTCGAGGGCCAGGGACGGACGCCCGGCGAGGCCAGCGCGCTGCTGACGCTCAACGTCGTGGCCGCGGTCGTCGCCGGCGCCGCGCTGGTCGTCGGCGGCACCCGCAGCCTGACCCGGTCCACGTGGCTCCCGTCGCTCGTCGGGCTGGTGGTCGGCGCGTACGCCCTGCTCGCCTTCTACGCCACGCCGCCCGGCGGCAACCCGCTGCTGGTGGGGCCCGGCACCGTCCAGCACGCGGGACAGCTCGTGCAGCAGGCGGCCCAGCTCATCGAGACCTCGGTCGTGCCGATGGCCGTCTGGCCACCCGTCGAGCTGATCCTCGTCGCCGCGGCGGTCCTGGTGTTCCTCGCCGCCGACCTGCTCGCGGTCGGCTGCGGCATGCCCGCGCTGACCGGGATCGCGTACGTCGCCGTGTGGACGCCCGCCGTGGTGCTCGGCTTCCCGGGCAGCACCTGGGCGCTCGCCGCGACGGGGTTCTGCTACCTGCTGCTGCTCGCGCTCGCCCAGCCGCCGGTGTCCCGCGACCGCTCCGGGCGGCGCGCCGGCGTCGTCCTCGTCGGCGCCGCGGGCCTCGTCGCGGTCACCCTCGCCGCGGGCCCGGCCGTGTCGGCCGTCCCCGTGTGGTCGTGGGTCGACCTGCCCGACGTGGGCACCGGCGCGGTGGGGCCCGTCCGGCTCGCCGACGACCTGGACCTGCGCGAGAGCCTGCGCGACCAGTCCTCCCAGGTCGTGCTCACCTACACCGTCGCGCGCCTCGACGACGACGCCGACGGCCCCGCCGCCACCGCCTCGCTCATCGGGCCCCTGCGCTCGTTCACGCTCCGCGACTTCGACGGCAGGTCCTGGCAGCGCGAGCCCGGCGCCGACCTCGCCGAGTGGGACCCCGCCGGCCTGCTCGCCTCCGACCCCTCCCTCATCGGGGCCCCGCCCGAGGCCGCCCGCGGCACCCTGACCGACGTCGACGTCAGGATCGGTGCCCTCCGGGAGCAGCGGCTGCCCGTCAGCACGTTCCCGCGGACCGTGCAGATCGACGGCCCCTGGGCGTACGACGCCGCACGCGACGAGGTGGTCAGCCGCGACCGCACCGAGGCGGGCGGGCGCTACGACATGGTCGTCGAGGTGCCGGACCTCAGCCCCGAGGTGCTGCGCGCGGCCTCCGGTGACCTCCCGGAGGAGGTGCAGGGCTACCTCGACGTGCCCGACACCGAGCACGCCGACGACCTGCGCGCCCTGGCCGCCGAGCTCACCGCCGACGCCACCACGGCCTACGACCAGGCGCTCGCCCTGCAGACCTACTTCCGCGACGGCACCCAGTTCCGCTACGACACCTCGATCGAGCCCGGGGACAGCGACGACGCCGTCTGGGACTTCCTGCAGTCCCGCCGCGGGTACTGCGTGCAGTTCGCCACCTCGATGACCGTGCTGGCCCGCACGCTCGGCATCCCCGCCCGGCTCGGCGTCGGCTTCCTGCCCGGCGAGCTCGGCACCGACCGCTCGTACCGGGTCACCGGCGCCGACGCGCACGCGTGGCCCGAGCTGTACTTCCCCGGCACCGGCTGGGTCCGGTTCGAGCCGACCCCGGCCGTGCAGACCGGCCCGCCCCCGTCGTGGAGCAACCCGTTCAGCGCCTCGGCCCCGACCTCCGCGCCGTCCGCCGCCACCCCGCGCGCCACGAGCAGCCCGAGCGCGGCCGCCACCACCGCGGCACCGCAGGACCAGGGCGGGCTGCCGGGCGTCGTCGCGAACCCGCGCACCCGGGGGCCGCTGATCGCGGTCGTCGCGCTGCTGGTCGTCGCGGCGGGCGTCGCCGGCGCCCTGGCGGTCCGCCGCCGCCGACGGCCCGCTCCCGGGCTCGCGCCCGAGGTGGCGTGGCGGCGCCTCCGCGACCGGCTCCGCCGCGCCGGCATCACCTGGGCCGACTCCCGGACGCCGCGGCAGGCGGTCGCAGCCGTCCGGGCGCAGGTCGAGGCACGGCGCGGGCGACCGCTCGGACCCGAGGCCGACGGGGCGCTGGTGGCCCTGGCGGGCGCCCTGGAGCGCGAGCGGTACGCGCCCGACGCCGAGGCGTACGACCCCGCCGAGCTCCAGGGCTGGGTGGCGGCGGTGCTGACCGACGTCAGCACGCGCGCCCCCGGGGACGGCCCGGCGGCCACCCCGCTCCCCGCCGAGGCCTGACCCCGCGCC
>NZ_SZYE01000312.1 GCF_005239125.1 Cellulomonas hominis
CGCGGGCCGCGAGGCGTCCGGGCGAGACGGGGCGGGGCCCGCTGTCCGTTGAGCCCGCCGCCCACCCGGTCTACGGTGGGGGCGCGCGACCTCGTCGCGCGGGCGGGGGGACGCCACGATGGTCGAGGCGACGCGCGAGCCGACCGCGGCGCGCGTGCGCCCGGCGCCGGGACGCCCCGCGCGGCTCGCCCGCCGGTACCCCCTCGTGGTCGCCACGGTCGTCGTCGCGGTGGTCACCGTCGTCCTCGCCGCCGCCGGCGCGCGGGACGCGGCCCGCTGGCTGGCCTCCGGGTGGACGCTCGTCGTCGCGGTCCGCGTGTCCCTCGGCATGGTCCGGGACCTGCGTGCCGGGCACTGGGGCGTCGACGTGCTCGCGGTCAGCGCGATGGTGGCGACCGTCGTCGTCGGGGAGTACGTCGCGGCGCTCGTGGTCGTCCTCATGCTCACCGGCGGGGAGGCCCTGGAGGACTTCGCCGCGCACCGGGCGCGCGGCGAGCTCCGGGCGCTGCTGGAGCGGGCGCCGACGGTCGTGCACCTGCTCGGGCCCGACGACGAGCCGCAGGACGTGCCCGTCGCGCAGGTCGTCCCGGGCGACCGCCTGCTCGTCCGCCCCGCCGAGGTGGTGCCGGTCGACGGCGAGCTCGAGACGCCGGCCGCCGACTTCGACGAGTCGTCGCTGACGGGCGAGAGCCTGCCGGTCGCCCACCGCGCCGGGGACGCCGTGCTCTCGGGGGTGCTCGCCACCCAGAGCGCCGTCGTCGTCCGCGCGACCTCGGCCGCCGCGGACAGCCAGTACGCCCGGATCGTCGCGATGGTCCAGGAGGCCGCCGAGTCGCGGGCGCCCGTCGTGCGGCTCGCCGACCGGTACGCCGTGCCGTTCACGCTGCTGGCCTTCGCGATCGCCGCCGCGGCCGGGTGGTGGCACGGGGACGCGGTCGTCGTCGCCGAGGTCCTCGTCGTCGCGACCCCGTGCCCGCTGCTGATCGCCGCGCCGGTCGCGTTCCTCGGCGGGATGAGCCGGGCCGCGCACGCCGGGGTGATCATCAAGGACGCCGGGACGCTCGAGCGCCTCGCCGCGGTGCGCTCGGCGGCGTTCGACAAGACCGGCACCCTGACGTACGGCCGGCCCGAGCTGCGCGCCGTGCACGCCGAGCCGGGCTGGACCCGCGACGAGCTCCTGCGGCTGGCGGCGTCGGCGGAGCAGTACTCCACGCACGTGCTCGCGACGTCGGTGCGCGGGGCGGCGGCGGCGCGCGGGCTCGTGCTGAGCCCGGCGGACGCGGCGCGCGAGGAGGCGACGAACCGCGTCACCGCGACGGTGGACGGGCACCTGGTCGTCGTCGGCAAGCGCGCGCACGTCGCGTCGGTCGCCGAGGGCGTCCGCACCCAGCCGCTCGGGCCCGGGGAGCTCGCCGTGTACGTGGCCGTGGACGGCCGGGCGGCCGGCGCCCTCGTCATGAGCGACCGCCCGCGGGACGACGCCCGGGCGACGATGACCGAGCTGGCCCGGCTCGGCGTCGAGGAGCGCGTGGTGCTCAGCGGGGACGCCCTGCCGACCGTGTCCCACGTCGCGGCGGAGGTCGGGCTCACCCGGGTGCACGCCGAGTGCCTGCCGCAGGACAAGGTCCGCCTGGTGCGCGAGCTCACCGCCCGCCCGGTGATGATGGTCGGCGACGGCGTCAACGACGCCCCCGTCCTGGCCGCGGCCGACGTGGGCGTGGCCATGGGCGCCCGCGGGTCGACGGCGGCGAGCGAGTCCGCGGACGTCGTGATCATGACCGAGGACCTGCGCAGGACCGCGACCGCGATCCGGGTCGGCCGCCGGACGATGCGGGTGGCCCTGCAGAGCATCTGGCTCGGCATCGCGCTGTCGGTGCTCCTCATGGGCGTCGCCGCGACCGGGGTCCTGCCGGCCGTCGCCGGCGCCCTGTCGCAGGAGGCCGTCGACCTGCTCTCCATCCTCAACGCGCTGCGCGCCCTGCGGCCGGGTCGCGACGACGACGAGCGCCGCGGCGCGCCGGACGCGGGGCGGCCGGCGAGCCGGGTCGCCCCCGCCGCCGACCGTGTCCCCGGGACCCCGTAGCCTCCAGGCGTGCAGATCCTCGACGACGGCGTCCTCGCGCTGAGCGCGAGCGACCTGGCCGCCGCGGCGGCGTGCCCGTACGCGGTCGTCCGCGCCCTCGACGCCGCCCTCGGCCGCGGCCCGGCCGTGCCCCGCGCGGTCGACCCCACCGCCGC
>NZ_SZYE01000313.1 GCF_005239125.1 Cellulomonas hominis
GGCCGGCTCGCGGCGCGCGGGCTCGTGCGGCGCCGAGGCGCGCGGCGCTGGCTCGTGCGGTGCGGGGTCCCGCGGTGCGGCCCCGTGGGGCGCCGCGTCGTGGCGTCCGGTCAGCTCGTCGGCCATGTGCTCGTCGTCCCACCCTCGTCCTGCTCGCTGGCGTGCGCCTCACCGTACTGGGCGTCGGCGGCCAGCAGGTGCGCGTGCGTCCCGCGCGCCGCGACCCGGCCGTCCCGGAGGACCAGCACCTCGTCCGCGGCAGCGAGCGGGGCCAGGCGGTGCGTGACGACGAGGACGCCGCGGGTGGGGGCGGCGCCGGCCGGGCCGCCCGGGCCCGGGGCGCCCGGGCCCGGGGCGGTGCCGGCCGCGGGCGCGGTGCCCGCGGCACGGGGGGCCGCCAGCAGGTCGCCGACGAGGCGGTCGGCCGTCGCCGGGTCCAGGTGCTCGGCCGGCTCGTCGACCAGCAGCAGCGGCGCCGCGGCGAGCAGCGAGCGGGCCAGCAGCAGGCGCCGCCGCTCGCCGCCGGACACGCTCCGGGCGTCCGGTCCGAGGGCGGTGTCGACGCCGTCGGGCAGGCCGGCCAACCACTCGCCCAGCCCGGCGCGGACGAGCGCCGCGCGGGCGTCCTCGGCCGTCGCGTCGCCGCGGGCGACCCGCAGGTTCTCCAGCAGGGTGGTCTCGAAGACGTGCGCGTCCTCGGTGGTGAGCGCCAGCCTGGCGAGCCGGACGGTCGGGTCGACGTCGGTCAGCGGGATGCCGTCCAGCAGGAGCTCGCCGCCGCGCGGGGGCAGGAAGCCGGCCAGGGTGAGCAGCAGGGTGGTCTTGCCGACGCCCGACGGGCCGACGACGGCGACGCTGCGGCCCGGGGCCAGGTCGAGGTCCAGGCCGGTGACCACCGGGGGGCGGCCGGGCCAGCCGACGGCGAGGCCGCGCGCGGTGAGGCGGGGGGACGGGGACCCGGCGGGGCTCGCAGCGGGGGCGCTACCGGCGGCCGACGCCGGGAGCGGGGAGGCCGGGGCCGGGGAAGCAGGGGCCGGGGAGGCCGGAGCCGGGGAAGCCGGGGCGGGGGAGACCGGGGCCGGGGAGCCGCCCGCCTCGTCCGGGGCCGCCGCGTCGTCCAGCACCGCCATCAGCCGGGCCGCGGCGGCGCGCGAGCGGTGCAGCTGGATCGCCGCGGCGGGCAGCACGCTGGTCGCCTCGAAGGCGGCGAGCGGGGTCAGCACGATCACCGCGAGGTCGACCTCGGCGATCCGGCCCGCCGCCAGCGCCGGGACGCCGACCAGCAGCGCGACGAGCACGGCGATGCCGACCGCGAGGTTGCCGAGGCCCGCGGCGAGGGCGGCCGGCCCGGCGCCGCGGTCCGTGGCCCGGGCGAGGTCGGCGTCGGCGGCCCGCAGCCGGGCCAGCTCCGCGCCGGTGCGGCCCTGGACCGCGAGCGGGCCGGCGTCCTCGAGCAGCCCGAGCGAGGTGGCGGCCATCTCGGCGCGGGCGGCCGCGGCGCGCTGCTCGGTGGCCCGGGCGGCGCGCTGGGCGAGCCACGGGGCGACGACGCCCGCGAGCACGAGGCACGCGGCGAGCGCCAGCCCGGCCGCCGGCAGGAACAGCCCCATCGCGATCGACGTGCCCAGGCCGAGGACGGCGGCGACAGCGGCGGGCAGCAGCCCGCGCACGACGACGTCGCCCACCGCGTCCACGTCCGCGCCCACCCGGGCCAAGAGGTCGCCGCGGCGCAGGCCGAGCGTCGCGCCGGGCCGGCCGGCGGCGAGCCGCTCGTACAGGGTGGTGCGGAGCCGCGCCATGCCGCGCAGCGCGATGTCGTGCGAGACGAGCCGCTCCAGGTACCGGAACAGCCCGCGGCCGATGCCGAACGCGCGGACGGCGACGGTCGCCACGGAGAGCTCGAGCACCGGCGGCATCTGCGCGGCGCGGGTGATCAGCCAGGCGGACACGGCGGCCAGGGCCACGGCGGAGCCCAGCGCGAGCACGCCGAGCACCACCGCGAGGGCGGCGCGCCGCGGGGCGACGTCGAGCAGCCGCACCGCGCGCCACAGCGGGTCGGTCGCCAGTCGGCGAACAGCTGGGCGTTCGCGACCGCGACACCGGCAGTCGCCGCGAGGGCGATCACCGCGGTGGCGTCCTTGTCGGTGAACCCGCCGTCCTTCTCGGACAGG
>NZ_SZYE01000314.1 GCF_005239125.1 Cellulomonas hominis
CACGCCCGGCACGCTACCCGCGCGGTGGGCGGGGTGGCCCCGCGAGCTCGCCGGTCGCGCGCGAGCTCGCCGGTGCCGCGGGGCCTCTCGGCGCGGAACCGGCGAGCTCGGGCGGGCTGCGCGTCAGCGCGGGTCGACCAGGCCGCGCTCGACGGCGCGGGCGAGGCGGCGGGGGACCTCGACCAGCCGCCCGTCGGGGGTGCGCACGGGCGACAGCGGGACCGCCGCGGCCTTCCACTGCGACCGGCGGGCGCGGGTGCTGCTGCGGGAGAGCTTCCGCTTCGGGACGGCCATCAGCCCTGCCTCGCCTTCCAGCGCGGGTTCTTCTTGTTGATCACGAAGGTCCTGCCGTGGCGGCGCACCACGATCGAGCCCTCCTTCTTCTTCAGGGACGCGAGGGACGTGCGCACCTTCATCGGTCCTCCTCGGGGGACGTCAGGCCGTAGCGCCGCCGGAACTTCTCGACGCGGCCGGCGGTGTCGAGCACGCGGGACCTGCCCGTGGAGAACGGGTGCGACGCGGAGGAGACGTCGACGTCGACCACGGGGTACGTCCTCCCGTCCGACCACTCGACGGTCTTCCCGGACGTGATCGTCGACCGGGTCAGGAACGCGAAGTCCCCGCTGCTGTCCCGGAACACGACGGGTCGGTACTCAGGGTGGATGCCCTGCTTCATCGGATCTCCTTCACCAGCTCGACTTCGTGACACCGGGCAGCTCGCCGCGGTGGGCCATCTGCCGCATCCGCACGCGGGAGAGGCCGAACTTCCCGACGTAGCCGCGCGGGCGGCCGTCGGCAACGTCGCGGTTGCGCAACCGGGTCGGGCTGGCGTCGCGGGGAAGAGCCTGCAGCGCGGCGCGCGCGGCGACCCGGTCGGACTCCGGCAGGTGCGCGTCGACGGACGCCGCCTTGAGCTCCCGGCGCCGCTCGGCGAACCGGGCGACGACCTCCCGGCGCTGCTCGTCCCGGGCGATCGTGGACTTCTTGGCCATCAGCGCTCCTCCTTGAAGTCGACGTGCCGACGCACCACGGGGTCGTACTTCGTCAGCACGAGGCGGTCGGGATCGTTGCGGCGGTTCTTGCGGGTGACGTAGGTGAAGCCGGTCCCCGCGGTGGAGCGCAGCGTGATGATCGGGCGGACGTCGGCGGCGCGGGCCATCAGACCTTCTCCCCGCGCGCGCGGATCCGGGCCACGACGACCTCGATGCCGAGCTTGTCGACCGTCTTGATGCCCCGGGTCGAGACGGTCAGCGTCACGTGCCGGCCGAGCGAGGGCACCCAGTAGCGCCTGCGCTGGATGTTCGGGTCGAACCGCCGCTTCGTGCGCCGGTGCGAGTGGGAGATCGAGTGGCCGAACCCGGGGGACGTCCCGAGGACCTGGCAGTGAGCGGACATGACGTCCAGCATAGTAATGAGAATCATTCGCGACAAGCGCTAGTCTGGCCGACATGGCCCGACGCGATCTGACGCCCCTGCTCGTGCTCGCCACCGTCGACCCGCTGCTGCGCGACGCCGTCGCCTTCGGCGTCGTGGTCGACCGGCCCCGGACCGTCGTGCTGCGCCACGACATCGTCGACGGCCCCGAGGGCGGCGGCATCCGCCGCGTGGTCGCGGACGCGTCGGGTGTGCTCGAGGACGTCCTGGTGCCGCTGGAGCACGCGTGCCTGAGCTGCTCCGTGCGCGAGGACGTGGTGCCCACGCTCGAGCGGCTCGGCCGTGACCCGCGCTGGGACGCCGTGCTGCTGGCGCTGCCCGTGTCGGCGGAGTCGCTGCCGGTCACCCGCGCGCTCGGCCGGGCGGCGCGGCGCGGCGGCGGCCTGCGCTCGCTGCGGCTCGCCGGCGTGGTGGCGGCGCTCGACCTCGCCACGTTCGCCGACGACCTGCTCGGCGACGACCTGCTGGACGAGCGCGGCCTGGCGCTCACCGCGGACGACGGCCGCGCGGTCGGCGAGGCGCTCGCGGCCCAGGTCGGGCACGCCGACGTCGTGCTGGTCGCGGGCGACCCCGCGGAGCACCCGGTCGCCTCCGACCTGCTCGACCACGTGCGCGCCGCCGACGGCCGCCGGGTCGACGGGGTGTACGCCGCGGACGTCGCGGCGCTGCTCGCGGGGGTGCACGACGTGCGGGCGGGGGACCGGCGCC
>NZ_SZYE01000315.1 GCF_005239125.1 Cellulomonas hominis
CTCGCGTGGCGTGGGCGCGGCGGCCGGGGCCGCCGGGGACGGTGCGCTCGCGGGCCCGGCGGGCGCGGCGGGCGCGGCGTCGACCGCACCGTTCCCCCCGGTGCCCACCGCCCCGCTGCCGTCCGCGACGGCGCCGGACGTCGTCGCGGCGGGCGCCGAGGGCTTGTAGCCCTCGAAGAAGTCCCACCACGCCGGGTCGACCGCGGTCTTGTCCTGGAGGTACTGCTCGTACAGCTCGTCCACCAGCCACGTGTTCGCGCCGAAATCGGCACGGTTCACGTCTGGCTCCGCATGCTGGGACACGCGAGGATCGCCCACTTCCTCCGCGGTCACGGACCGCGTCATCGCCGGATTCGTTCGTGGACCACCCTACGTCCTGACCGGGCGTCATCTCCCCTCGGGGAGCGCGGCGCGCGGGCGGTTCACACGGTTGTCACACGACGGGTCCGGCGGGGGTACCAGGCTCCCCATCTGCGGGTCTGCGCCGGGTCGAGGACGTGCCAACTCGGTCATGCATCGGCTGATGGCACCGCCGCGGGCGGTGCCGGGGCGGTCGCCGCGAACCGGGCCGCGAGGACCGCGCCGACCGCCAGCACCAGCATCGTCACCGCCATCGGCACCGCGGTGCGCTCGCCGGCGAGGCCGACCAGCGGCGACACCGCGGCGCCGACGCCGAACTGCAGCGCGCCCATGACCGCCGAGCCGGTGCCGGCGGCGTGGGCGACCTCGTCGGTGGCGAGCGTGGTGGCGTTGCCGAACACCAGGCCGAGGGCGCTGACGGTGAGGAACAGCAGCACCAGGGTCGGCCACCGGGGCAGGTCGAGCAGCACGACGTCGAGGAGCAGCAGGACCGTCAGCACGGCGACCGCCGTGACGCCGACGCCGAGGAGCCGCTGGGGCGGGAACCGGTCGACGAGCCTCGTGCCCAGCCCGGCGACGACGCCGAGCCCCAGCGCGTTGGCGGCGAACGCCACCGAGTACGCGCCGACCGACAGGCCGAGCACGTTCTGGAGCACGAACGGCGAGGCGGAGATGTACGCGAACATCGCGGCGAAGCCGAGCACCAGCGCGCCCGTCCAGCCGAGGTACCGGCGGTTGCCGAGCACGGTGCGGGCGTCGCGCAGCGTCGCGGCGAGCCCGCCGCGGGTGCGTGCCTCGTGGGGCCGGGTCTCCGGGACCAGGACGAGGACGCCGACGAGCATGAGCGCGCTGACGCCGGCGAGGATGCCGAACACCCCGCGCCAGCCGACCGCGGTGACCAGCGTCCCGCCGAGCAGCGGGGCGACGACCGGGGCGACGCCCTGGATCAGCATCATCACCCCGAACAGCTTGGCCGCGGCGGTGCCGCGCGCCCGGTCGGCGACGACGGCGCGGCTGAGCACCACCCCCGCCGCGCCGGCGAAGCCCTGGACGAACCGCGCGACGACGAGGAACGCGATCGACGGCGCGAGGGCGCAGGCCAGGCCGGCGGCGGCGCACAGGGCGCTGCCCGCGACCAGCAGGCCCCGCCGGCCGCGCTGGTCGGACAGCGGGCCGATCACGAGCTGCCCGAGCGCCAGGCCGACCATGAACGTCGTGAGCGAGAGCTGCACGGCGGCGGCGCTGGTGCCGAGGTCGACGGCCATCCGCGGGAAGGCCGGCAGGTACATGTCGGTGGCGAGCGGCGCGATCGCGGTGAGGAGCGCGAGCACGACGGTCGTGCCGAGCGGCAGCGCGCGCCGCGGGGGGCTCGCGGGGGCGTCGTGACCGGCGGCGGTCGGGGCGGGGGCGGGCGTGGCGGCGGGCACGGCGGTGCCCGGGGCGGCGGTCATGGGAGGGAGCGCTCCAGCGCGGAGGAGGGCGGCGGGGCCGCGGACCGGAGCATCTTATCTATGAAGTCATATATGTCGATCCATACCCGCGCTGCTAGCCTCCCGGCGTGACCGGAACCAGCCCCGCCGACGGCGACGGGACCGACGACCTGCGGGTGCTGGCCGTCGCCCTGCACGACCTGTCCCGCGCCGTCCGCCAGGCGCAGGGCGCGCAGCAGGACGCGCCGGGGCGGCTGCCGCCGACCGAGTTCGAGGTGATGCGGTACGTCGACGCGGCGCTGATCTCGGCGGCCGCCCCGTCGTACGCTCCGGCGGGCGCCCAGCTGGTGCAGGCGACGTCGGTGCTGCCCTCGGGGCCGTGGGACGCCGCGGCCCGCCCGGACCCGGCGGAGG
>NZ_SZYE01000316.1 GCF_005239125.1 Cellulomonas hominis
CCCGGCGCAGCCGCTGCCGCTGCCGCGCCGGGTCGGCGACTTCACGGGGCGCGAGGTGGAGCGCGCGGCGCTCGCGGGCGCGCTGACCGCCGCCGGCGGCGCGCCGGTCGCGGTGGTCACCGGTCCGCCCGGGTTCGGCAAGACGACGCTCGCCGCGCAGGTCGCGCGGGACCTGGCCGACCGGTTCGACGACCAGCTGTTCCTGGACCTGCGCGGGGTGGACGCGGCGCCGGTCGACCCGGACGCCGCGGTCCGGCGGGTCGCGGACGCGCTGGCGGAGGGCACGGTCCCGCCCGACCCCGACGAGGCGGTGGCGCACGTGCACCGGCTGCTCGCCGGCCGCCGGGTGCTGCTCGTGCTCGACAACGCGGCGTCCGAGGAGCAGGTCCGGCCGCTGCTGCCCGCCGAGGGCCCGGCGGCGGTCCTGGTCACCAGCCGCCGGACGCTCGCCGGGCTCAGCGGGGTGCACCGCACGGTCCTCGGCCGGCTGGACCCGGCGGACTCGGTCGCCCTGCTCGCCCGGATCGTCCCCGACCGCTCCGCCGCGGAGCCGCTCGCCCGGCTGGCCTCGCTCTGCGACGACGTCCCGCTGGCGCTGCGGATCGCCGGGAACCGGCTCGCCGTGCGCGCCGGGTGGTCGATCGCCGGGCTCGTCCGGCGCATGTCCAGCGAGGAGCGTCGCCTCGACTCGCTCACGGCCGGCGACCTGCAGGTGCGCGCCGCGTTCGCGTCCTCGTACGAGCAGCTCGGCCCGGGCGCCCAGCGGCTGTTCCGGCGGCTGGCCCTGGTGGACGCGCCGAACGCGGGGGCGGGGCTCGCGGCGGCGCTCGTGGGCGAGTCGCTCTGGCGGACCGAGGACCTCCTGGACGAGCTGTGCGACCTCAGCCTCGTCCAGCACCTGCCCGGCGACCGCTACCAGCTGCACGACCTGCTCCGGCTGTTCGCCCGGTGGGAGCTCGACCACCAGGAGGACCCGGCCGCGCACGAGGCGGCCCGCGCCGCGGCGGACGACTGGCTGCTCACCACGACCGTCCGCGCCGGGCGGCGGTTCGAGCCCGACCACGCGGACCACCCGGACGACGGGCTGGCCGGGCCCGCGGGTGGCGACGTCGACCTGCACGACGCGGCGGCGGCCGGCGTGTGGCTGCGCGCCGAGTCGGGCAGCTGGCTCGCCGCGCTGCGTCGCGCCTCCGATGCCGGGGAGCACGAGCGCGTCGTCGCGGTCGCGGACGCGGTGCACTGGTTCTCCGACCTGTGGTCGACCTGGGACCGCTGGCCCGAGGTGTACGACCGCTCCGCGGAGGCGGCGACCGCGCTCGGGGACGACCGGCTCGTCGCGGTGCACGAGGGCTACCGCGCCTGGGCCCAGTCCGTCTGCCGCGGCGACGACCGGGCGGGCATCGCGGCGGCGACCCGGGCGCTCGAGGCGGCGCGGCGGTGCGGGGACGCGGCGCAGATCGGCTGGGCGCTGAGCTACCGGTCGTCCATGACGGCGCACCTCGGCGAGCTGCCGGCGGCCGAGGTCGACGCGCGCGAGGCCGTCGCCTGCATGCTCGACGCGGGCGACCGCGAGGGCGCCCCGCAGGCGATGCTCGCGCTCGGGCGCGTTCAGGCGCGGCTCGGCCGGCTCGACGACGCGCTGGCGACGACCCGGGCGACGCTGGTGCGGCTCGCGGACCCGGCGACGAGGCCGCGGCTGCAGGTGGCGGCGTTCACGGAGGCGAACGCGCTGGCGCAGCTCGCGCGCATCCTGGTGGCGGCGCGGCGCTGGCCCGAGGCGCGGGACGCGGCCGACCGGGCGCTCACGGTGGCCGAGGCGGTCGGCAGCCCGCGGATCGTCGCGTCGGGCTACCAGCACCGGGGCCTGGCGCGCGCCGGCCTCGGTGACCTCGAGGGTGCCCTCGGCGACCTGGAGATCGCGGTGGCCCTGCGGCGCGAGACGCGCGACGAGGAGCTGGTCGCGGAGGCGGAGGCGGCGCTGGCCCGGGTGCGGGCGGAGGGCGCGCCGGCCGGGGCGGCGCCCGGCGGCGGGGCGGCGGACCGG
>NZ_SZYE01000317.1 GCF_005239125.1 Cellulomonas hominis
GCCCCCGGGCCCCGGGGCGGCGCCCCCACCGGCGGGTACGCGGCCCCCGCAGCCGGCGCGTACGGCGTCCCTGCCGCGGGCGGGTACGCCCCCGCGGCGGGCGGCGGGCACTCCTCGGCACCCGGAGCCGACGCGCCGCAGCAGCAGAGCGGGTACGCCGCGCCCGCGCCCACGACGTCGGACCCGGCGCCGGCGGCGCCCGCGTCCGACGACGGCGGGGAGGGGCGCCCGGCGCCGTCCGCGGGCGACCGGTAGCGCGCCCGACCCGTCTGCCGTCCGCGACGGGTGACCGCGCCGCGGGCATCCGGAACCGCTCCGCGGAACGACCCACGGGGCGCCCGATCCGGGTCTAGCGTCGGGTGCGCCGCCGGGGCCGCCGGCGGCCGCACCCCTCTGGAGGATCCCGTGCCCGTGCTCACCGCCCCGCAGCTGTTCTGGACGGGGCTCATGTCCCTCGTGCTGGGCGTCCTCGGCAGCGCGGGCGCCCAGGCGCTGTACGTCGACCGGTTGTGGGCGTCTCCGACGACGTTCGCGTTCCTCTCGGCGGCGGCCACCGGGCTGACCGTGCTCGGCGCCGCCCTGGTGGCGGGCTCGCTCGTGCTCGCCGGCGTCCGGCGCGCGTCCCTCGCGCGGCACCCGGGCGACGTCGTGCCGCCCGCCGCCGCGCCGCGCTGACGGGGCGGTCCCCGGGGTTCGGTCCCGGGTGACCGGGACGGGGGGAGATCCCCCGTGCGGGGTCGGGTTGACCGCCGGGCAGGACGGGGGTCGGACCCGTTCTGACCTGCGGTTCCGCTCGGCAGGCTGGTGCCGTGCCCGAACGCCGGGCACCCGCGCGGCCCGCCGCGCTGTGCCCTCGGGAGCGCCGCCATGTCGACCGTCCTGCCCGCACCGTCCCGCGAGGCGAACACCCTCGCGCTGACCACCGGTGCCCGGCCCGTCCGCCCGGTGCCCACCGGCGCCGCCCGCGCCGGATCGGCCCCCTCGGCCCCCGCTGCGTCGGCCCCGCCCGCCCCGGCGCCGCCGGCCCGGCCCCGCGCGCGCCGCGACCCGTTCGTCGACGGCGTCCGTGCCGTCGGGATCCTGCTCGTCGTCGCCCTGCACTGGCTGATGGTGGAGGCGACCTGGGACGGGCAGACCCTCGTCGTCGGCAACGCCCTCGCCCACGGCGGCGCCTGGCTGCTGACCTGGCTGCAGCCGCTGCCGCTGCTGTTCTTCGCCGCGGGCGCCGCCGCGCGCTACGACCTCGACCGGCACCCCGGCGAGCCGGGCTGGCGGTTCGCCGGGGTCCGGCTGCTGCGCATGGCGCGGCCGGTCGCCGTGTTCGCCGGGGTGTGGGCGCTGCTGCTCGCGGCCCTGCCGTGGCTGGGGGTCCCGGCGGGCGCCGTCGACCGGGTGGCGCGGATCGTGCCGCAGCCGCTGTGGTTCCTCGGCGTGCAGATCGGCCTGCTGGCGCTGACCCCGGTGCTGCTGCGCGCGCTGCGCCGATGGGGTGCGGCGCGGGTGCTGGTCGTCGCCGCGGCGCTGCCGGTGCTCGTGGACCTGCTGCGGTTCTCCGACGAGGTGGCGCTGCCCGGTGCCCCCAACGTGCTGCTCGTCTGGGCCGTGCCCTACCTGGGCGGCCTGGTCTACGCCGCCCGGCGGCTCGCCGCCCCCGACGACGTCGCGGCGCGCGACCTCGTGCCCGAGCGCACCGTGCTGACGCTGCTCGCGCTCGGTGGCCTCGCCGCGACCGTCCTGCTGCTCGCGGTCGGCCCCTACCCGTGGTCGCTGATCGGCATGCCGGGCGACGCGATCTCCAACCTCGCCCCGCCGACCGCTCCGGTGGTCGGGTTCGCGGTGGCGCAGGTCGCGGCGGCGCTGCTGGTGCGGGACGCGGTCGCGCGCTGGGCCGCCGGCTCGCGGCTGGTGCGCTGGGCGGGCGCGCGGTCGATGGGGCTGTACCTGTGGCACCTGACGGCGATGTTCGCGGTGTCGGGGGTCGTGCTGCTCGGGGCCGGGGAGACGCTGCCGGAGCCGTGGACGTGGGACTGGTGGGCGACCCGGGCGTCCTACCTCGGGGCGGCGGGCGTGGTGCTGGCGGGGCTCGTCGTGGCGGCCGGCGCGGTCGACCGGCGGCTCCCCGTGCTGCGCCGGCGCGCGGCGGCGTGAGGCCCCCGCCCCCCGGCGGCGCCC
>NZ_SZYE01000318.1 GCF_005239125.1 Cellulomonas hominis
ACGCGCCCTGCAGCGCACCCTCGGCGACGTCCTGGCTCACCTGCTCGGCGATGTCGTCGGGCACCGGCGCCAGGAACCCGGCGTTGGCCAGCTCGGGGATGAACGGCGGGTCCAGGCTCATCAGGTCTCGTCCGCGGCGGTCGCGGCCAGCCAGCGGTGCGCGAGGTCCACCGCGTCCGCGGTCAGGCGCTCCGGGGCGGTCGCGGCGGCGGGCTCGGCGGCGCCGGCCGCGGCGGCCGGGTCGTGGGTCGTCGTCATGGCGGGATCCTTCCCGAGCCGCCCGCGGCCCGTCTTGCACGGATCGGCCGGGCCACCGGGCCCGATCCGTGACACGTGCCCGTCACGCGCAGCACCTACGCTGCCCCCGACATGGAACGCCGTCCACCCCACCCCGCCGTCGCGGCCGGGACGCCCGCACCCGGGACGCCCGGCGCCCCCGACGCCGCCCGCGCCCTGCTGCGCGCCCTCACCCCGGCGCTGCTCCGGCTGTGCGACGACCTCACCGGCACGATGTTCTGCGCCAAGGACGTCACCGGCCGGTACGTGGTGGTGAACGACGCGTTCGTCCGCCGCACCCCGGAGCGGTCCCGCCGGGCGGTCGTCGGCCGGACCGCCGCCGAGCTGTTCCTCCCCCACCTCGCCGAGCGGTACGACGCGCAGGACCGCGACGTGCTCGCCACCGGCCGCCCGCTGCACCGCGAGCTCGAGCTGATCCGCCGCCCCGGCGGCCCGCCCGGCTGGTACCTGACGTCGAAGGAGCCGGTCCGCGACGACGCCGGTGCCGTCGTCGGGCTGGTGAGCATCTCCCAGGCGCTGCGCGCGGGCGACGCCGACGGCGCGACCGTCGAGGCGCTGTCCCGGGTCGCGGCGTTCGTGCAGGGCCGGCTCGCGGACCCGCCGACGGTGGCCGAGCTGGCGGAGGCGGCGGGCTGCTCGCCGTCGACGCTCGACCGCCGGGTCCGCCGGGTGTACGCGCTGTCGCCGCAGCAGTACGTGCTGCGGGCGCGGGTCGACCACGCCGCCGGGCTGCTCGCCGGGTCCGACCTGCCGCTCGCCGAGGTCGCCGCGGCCGCGGGCTTCTACGACCAGGCCTCGTTCACCCGGACGTTCGGGCGGCTGACCGGGGAGACGCCGGCGCAGTTCCGCCGGGCGGCGCGGGCGGCTGCGGCGTCCGCGGGCCGGCCGTCGGCGTCGGTGGTCGCGCCGCCGGTCCCGCCGCTGCCGTGGCCCCGCGCCGCGGGCTGAGCCACGATGGAGGCATGACACCTGCTCCGCAGATCCCCACCGTCACGCTCCCCGGCGGCGAGATGCCCCTGTTCGGCCTGGGCACCTGGCAGTCCGAGGGCGGCGACGCCGAGCGCGCCGTGGTCGCGGCGCTCGAGCTCGGCTACACGCACGTCGACACCGCCACCGGCTACGGCAACGAGGCGGAGGTCGGCCGCGCGCTGTCCCTGGTCGACGTCGACCGCGACGCCGTGTTCGTCACCACCAAGCTGCCGCCGGACCACGCGGGCCGCGAGCGCCAGACCCTGCACGAGTCGCTGGCCGCGCTCGGCACCGACCACCTCGACCTGTGGCTGGTGCACTGGCCGCCGAACAAGCAGGCCACGCCGGCCACCTGGGAGCAGTTCATCGCCGCGCGCGACGAGGGCCTGGTCCGGTCGATCGGCGTGTCCAACTACTCGATCGCGCAGATCGACGAGCTCATCGCGGCCACCGGCGAGGCGCCCGCGGTGAACCAGATCCCGTGGAGCCCGGGCGACTTCGACGCCGACCTGCTCGCGGCGCACGCGGAGCGCGGCGTGGTCGTCGAGGGGTACAGCCCGTTCAAGCGGACCGACCTGGACGACCCGGTGCTGACGCAGATCGCCGAGGCGCACGGCGTCAGCCCCCGCCAGGTGGTGCTGCGCTGGCACGTCGACCACGGGATCGTCGTGATCCCCAAGTCCACGAACCGGGACCGGATCGCGCACAACCTCGAGGCGCTGCAGTTCTCCCTGTCGGCCGACGAGCTCGCGCGGATCGACGGCCTGGGCGGCAGGTGACGGAGCCGGGCGCGACGCCGCCGAACCGC
>NZ_SZYE01000319.1 GCF_005239125.1 Cellulomonas hominis
CCGCGGCAGCGTCGCCAGGTCGAGACCCGCGCGCCGCCGGGGCGCCCGGACCCGGTGCCGGCCGGTCACTCGGCGTCCCCCAGGCGCAGGTGCGCGGCGGAGGCCCGCCGCACCAGACCGGTCACCACCGGGAGCACCACCGCGGCCGACCCGGCGAGCAGCACCGCAGCGATGCCGGCCGCCGCCGGCCAGGACCACACGGCCACCGCCTCCGGCACGGGTCGGCCGCCGGTCGCGGAGATCGTCAGCGCCGGCGCGAGCGCCCGGGCGACGGCGGCCCCGGCGGCGGTGCCCGCCACGACCGCCAGGACGTCCACCGCCACGTGCTGCAGGACGGAGACGGCGGCGACCGCCCGGGGCGACGCCCCGACCGCGAGCAGCCGCGCCACCTCCGGCCCGCGGTCCTCCGCGGTCTCCGCGGCGTGCAGCGCGGCGCCCACCAGCGCGAGCGCGACCGCGGCGACCACCAGCAGCCCGAGCGCCGCGAGCACCCCGACGCGCAGCGGGCCGGCCCGGAGCTCCTCGGCCGTACCGGCCCGGGTGGTCACGGCCGCGCCGGCGTCGCGCAGCGCGGCGACGTCGGCGTCCGCGGGGAGCCACCAGGCGTCCACCAGCGAGGTGGCCTCGGCCTGCCCGGTCGCCACCCGGTCGAGGGTGCGCACGTCGGCGAGGACCGCCGGCCCGTCCACCGCACCGGGGAGGTACGGCGCGACCGCCGCGACCGTCGCGGGCAGCGGCGTCCCGCCGACCGCGACCTGGAGCGGGTCTCCCGGCGCGAGCCCGGCGGCCGACGCGAGGTCCTGGGTCACGAGCACCGGCAGCACGTCGGCGGGCGGGAAGGCGGTGAGCACGAGCACGGTCGGCAGGTACGACGCCCGGGACACGTCGACCTCACCGGTGCCGCGCACGACGCCCGGCCCGACGGCCACGGCGGGGTCGGTGAGCGACTGGTTCCCGAGCGTGGCCGCGGTCGGCCGCGCGGACCAGCCGCCCGACCCACCCGTCCCGCCGGGCCCCGCCCCGTCGTCCCCGGCCGCGCCGGCCGCGTCGCCGCCACCGCCGTCCCACCGCACGGCGACCGCGACGTCGGCGAGCCCGCCCTCGCCCTCCGCCAGCACGGCGTCGGTGTGCACCTGCAGCGTGACCGCGAGCACCCGCGCCCCGCCGTCCGGTGCGGCGAACCCCCCGGGCGCGGTCAGAGGCACGGCGTGCTCCGCGCCGTCGAGCGGCACCCGGTCCCCCGCGGCGCGCACCCGCACGCCGTGGCCGTCGTCCAGGACGAGCGTCGGCGTGACCGACAGCGGGTGCTCGCCCCCGGCCGTCCCCGACACCCGCACGGCGAGAGGAGCACCCGCCGGGAACGGCAGCGCCGCCGCGAGGTCGTCCCCGTCCGGCGCCAGCCCGGCCGTCAGGGCCGGCCAGGTGATCCCCTCCGGCAGCCGGCCGGCGAACGTCGCGGCGTCGGTGTCGACGGCGAGCAGGCGGGGCTCGGCGTCCTCGGGACCGGCCGCCGCGAGGGTGCCGAAGCCCGTGACCCGGTCGGTCACCGGCAGCGCCGCACCGCGGGTCGCGCCCCGCACCAGCGCGCCCTGCTCCGTGGGCGACCCCGGGACGTCGGCCGCGACCACCGGGGCCGGCACCAGCGCCTGCGCCTGCTCGGCCTGCGACCGGGACCACGTCGCGGCCCAGCCCGCGGCGGACGTCGCGCCCGCGGCGGCGAGCACGAGGAGCAGCAGCGCGACCGCGGCCCGGGGCCGGCGCGCCACGTCGAGCGCGGCCAGGGGCAGCACGAACCGCCGCGACCGCCGCGCGAGCCGCTCCGCGGGACGTGCCAGCAGCGGGACGACGCGCAGCAGGACGACCGAGGCCGCGACCAGCGCGAGCACCGGCGCGAGCACCCGCACCGCGTCCTCGGGCCCGCCCGCGCGCAGCCGCAGCACCGCGAGCACCGCGACCGCGACGAGCAGCACGTCGCCGCCCGACCGCGCCAGG